>NZ_JAMAVT010000013.1:0-209338 GCF_023713665.1 Paenibacillus sp. MER 180
GCTATTGCATCACATTTACGCTATCTTGAATAGAGGCCAGCCTTACCAAACATAAAACTTATTCAATTCTAAAAAACTCCACGGCAATGGAGTTTTTTTGCCATGCTTAAAAACCAGTATATCAGTAGTTCATTAAATAACCAAGGGATAGCTTGACAAACATTAGCTGGTTTTTGATCTTCCATATATGATTTCGACCCGGAATTAACGGGATGCGTAAGGCTCTTTGTGAGACAAGGAAGAGCGGTACTGCTTGTACGCCTGATCCCCAACGAGCACCTCGACACGATGAATATTCATGCCTTTGCCCATAAATTTCTCTTCGTACTCTGTCATAACATGCTCTTCATTGATGCCATCACGATGCAGGTTCAAGGAGATATTCCGCATTTGAAGCCCCATCTCTGCGAAGGAGTTCAAGGAAAACTCGAACAAGGTCTCTGAATCCGTTTTGAAATGGATCTCACCTGTCTTGCTCAATGCATAACGATACTTCTCAACAAGACGCGAATGAGTCAAGCGACGGCGTGCGTGCTTCTTCTTCGGCCACGGATCACTGAAGTTCAAGTATACGCGCTCAAGTTCGCCTTCTGCAAAAATTTGCTCCAAAAATTCGACATTCGCGCGCACCAGTCTCAGGTTGGACGCTTCCTGCATTCCTGCTTCTTCTCGAAATAAGCGAGCCTTCTCACATCCGCGAGCGATCAACTCATCGTACATATCCACACCGATGAAGTTGATGTCTGGGTACTTCAAGCTCATCTTACTGATGAACTGCCCTTTTCCCATTCCCAGCTCAACATATATGGGGCGGTCATTTCCGAACGCCTCACTCCATTTGCCCTTCAACTGCTCCGGCTCAAGCACGACCAAGTCGGTTTGCTCTGCAAGCAGCTCTTTTGCTCCTCTTTTGCCACGTAAGCGCATGTGTGCTTTCCTCCATACTGATTATGCTCCAAGCCCTTATTGTGCATGACAAGCGATAAAAAGTAAAGACGGCGATGCAGGCAAATAAGAACAACAGAGCTTGCCCGCTGTCTTCGCTTTTACGGCCAAATCTGCTACAATAATACAACGGGATTGTTATCGATAAGCATCCGTTATGGATGGTTCACGTTTTGCATAACAATCAACTTACACTGCAATTGAAAGGGCTTGTATGCCATTGGACGGCTTAATACACACACAATCGACTTCCCCCCTCTTGTGGGGAGACAAGCGGTTTCATACATGGAATTATGAGATGCGCGAGCAATTCGGAGAAAAGGTATTCAAAGTGATGCTCGACGCTGGGTTTACCTGTCCGAATCGGGACGGAAGCATTGCGATCGGCGGCTGTACGTTCTGCAGCTCGCGTGGTTCTGGAGATTTCGCTGGTCGTCGGCGCGACGATCTGGTCACTCAATTCAACACCATTCGAGATAGACAACATGCGAAATGGCCAAATGCCAAATATATCGGCTATTTTCAAGCTTATACGAATACGTATGCACCAGTGGACGTATTGCGAGATTACTTCGAAGTCATTCTTGAGCAGCCTGGTGTCGTCGGCTTGTCCATTGCGACACGGCCTGACTGTTTGCCGGACGATGTTGTCGAATACTTGGCAGAGCTTAATAAGCGCACGTATTTATGGATCGAGATGGGACTTCAGACGATTCATGAATCGACGTCTCAACTTATTAACCGCGCACATGATACAGCATGCTACATCGAAGCCGTAGAGAAGCTCCGCAAGCATAATATTCGCGTCTGCACCCACATCATCTACGGACTACCGCAAGAGACGCACAGTATGATGCTCGAGACGGCCCAAGCTGTCGCTCAGATGAATGTGCAAGGCATTAAGCTTCATCTGCTTCATCTCATGCGCAAGACCCCGATGGTGAAGCAATATGAAGCTGGATTGCTGCGCTTCCTGGAGATGGATGAGTATATCAAGCTTATCGTCGATTCGCTTGAAATGCTTCCTCCGGAGATGATCGTCCACCGCGTGACAGGTGACGCACCGGGGGACTTAATAATTGGACCGATGTGGAGCATGAGAAAATGGGAAGTGCTCAATGGCATCGATGCGGAGCTGAAACGGCGCAACACATGGCAGGGCAAGTATTGGAGGGAGTCATAAGATGGGATTTCTTTCCGTACTCGGCTATGCACAGCAAGTGGTGAAGGAGCGCGTGCAGCCCGGTGAACGCGTCATTGATGCAACGATGGGAACAGGTGTAGATACCTTATTTCTCGCCCGCCTAACTGGATCGCGCGGCTCAGTAGCCGCCTTCGATGTCCAGGAAGAAGCGCTTGAGCTGACTCGTAAGCGGCTTCATCGTGAGCTGGGCGAAGACGAATACGCACATGTCAGCTTGCTTCAGGCAAGCCATCATGCCATGAATGAAGTGCTAGGCGAAGAATGGTTCGGTACAACCGCTGCCATCATGTTCAATCTTGGGTATCTGCCTACGAATGAGGCAGACAAGCGCATTATGACCGTCCCTGAGACGACACTTACAGCACTCGACAACGGTTTATCTATGCTGCGTCCTGGCGGAGTGCTTAGTATTGTACTCTATCCCGGACATAGCGGCGGCGATGATGAGGCCGAGCAAGTGCGAGCTTGGGCGGAGTCTCTTCCAGCTCGTCTTGGGCAAGCCGTTATTTATCGAATGCTGCAGCGTCCAGATGCACCTTATGTCATTGCGGTAGAGAAACGAAAATAACAGAAGGTTATTCTGGAAGCTTAACGGAAGAAGGCAGGGTTCACCATATCGCCTTCACTGTTGACGATATAGGGGCTGAGTTGGCTCGAATGAAGAGCCTGCCTCAAGTTGAGCTTATTGATGAAGAACTGGTTACCTTGCCGAACGGCAGCCGCTATTTTTTCTTTAAGGGTCCGGACGGCGAGAGACTTGAGTTTTTCCAATCAACTAGATACTAGACAACTCGGGAGTGAGAGAACATGACAAGACCTTATCCATTGAAGTTTCAGCCAGAATTTAAAGAACGCGTATGGGGCGGCCGTGCTCTGACGCAATTCGGATTGGATTTGCCAGAAGGACATATCGGTGAAGGTTGGATGATCGGTGATCATCCGAACGGTACGACGAAGGTCGTAAACGGTGAACTGGCTGGACTTGGCTTGGACGAAGTACGTGAACAATACGGCAAGGAATGGTTCGGCTCCAAGGGCTTCTCTGAGAAGAACGGCCGATTCCCACTGCTTATCAAGCTGTTGGACTGCAATGATGATCTCTCTGTTCAGGTACACCCTACTGACACGTATGAAGGTCTGCCGCAAGGCGAACTGGGCAAGACAGAGATGTGGTATGTGCTGGACGCGAAGCCAGGTGCGAAAATCATTTACGGCTTGAAGGAAGGCATTGATCGCGCAGCAATGGCAGAAGCGATCGAAGATGGCCGCATTATGGAGGTTCTCCAAGAAGTATCCGTACAGGCCGGAGATACCTTCTACATTCCAGCTGGTACTGTTCATGCATTGTGTGCAGGTGTTGTAGTCGCTGAGATCCAACAGAACTCCGATACGACTTATCGCTTGTACGACTACAATCGTCCAGGTCTCGACGGCAAGCCGCGTGAGCTGCACATTGAGGATTCCTTGAATGTCATCGCGTACGAAGGTGCGGGCGCAACTCGCATGTCTACAAATGGCGCTGTCGCTAACGAGTGGCTGGTGCTCGCGGAGTCTCCGTACTTCCGTGTAGAAAAAGGCATCGTTGAGAAGCCATGGGCACTCGCAACAACAGAAGAGAGCTTCGTCATTCTTGTTATATGCGAAGGAACAGGCACACTTACAACTGCTGACGAGCAGATCGCTTTCAAAGCAGGCGAATGCTTCCTGCTTCCTGCCAACCTTGGTGAATATACGCTTGATGGCAACTGCACTGTATTGCGCTCTGTTGCTCCTTAATGCGCGCATGATTGACTCGGCATCCGATTCCTTTCGGGAAGACCGGATGCCTTTTTATTAGCAAGCAACCTACACCTAGACTTACACGTTCGCTTGCATTTATACGAGCTCTTTTTCTTTTGAATGGAGGGACAGAGATGAATACGAACAAGGAATATCTAGAAAATCAGCAACCACCGCAGTCAACAGATGAATATGATAACAAGCTTATTTCCTATCTCCGCGCGAATCAAATGGCTGCTGAACATCTGCGTCTACATACACTGTGCCATTCCGTTGAGGATGCTGCTCAAGCGGTGCAAGCCGATAAAGCTGATTTTGTTAAAAATGTCTGCATGATCGATGGTGAAGGTCACTTACTTGTAGCCATCGTCAAGGGCGAAGACCGTGCAAGCACCAGCAGAGTTGGCAAGGCACTGCTTATTCCTCCTCCACGCTTGGCGCTCGAGCAAGAAATGCTTCAGCTTGCTGGATATCCTGCCGGCGGGATTCCTTCCTTTGGCTTCACAGCCACATTTCTTATCGATCCGAAAGTTCTGGAACAGGAATTCGTATATACCGGCGGGGGCTCCCCCTATTCACTGACGCGAATCTCTGTTCAAGAAATGATGCGTGTCAATCAAGCCATTGTAGCAAGAGTACGGAAATAACCGTGCCAATACACAAATAAGCGCCTAGTGTGTTCACTAAGCGCTTTCTCTCTATTCATACAAGACGTGCTTTCCGTGCTGCATTCGCGGCAGACATTCGATCGTTTACTCCCATCTTGGCATATAGGCTTGAGATATGATTGCGGATCGTTCCTTCGGACAAATAGAGAATCTGAGCAATTTCACGGTATTTCTTTCCTTGCGCCAAATAATAGAGCACCTGCTTCTCACGTTCAGTTAAGCCGAATGGATCTTCACTGCTTTCCATGCATGGCCCCATACTCCCTGCCACTTCACTTCGGGCCTCAGCGTGATCCATTTGCAATAATTGATCGGTCATCAATCGTGCGATCGGCTGCGCTAGGAGCGTTCCCCCTTGATGTACAAGACGGACGCTGGCAAGCAGCTCCTTCGGATGCATGGACTTTAGCAGATACGCTTCCGCTCCCGCATCAATCGCTTGTACGGCATAATCTGATTCCTCAATCGTTGTCAGCAGAATGATCTTCACATCCGGCCATCGCTCCTTAATCACACGAACAGCAGCCAAGCCATCCATTCGCGGCATTCGAATATCCATGAGCACGACATCAGGATGCTCGCGCTCCATATATTCAACCGCTTCCTTCCCATCCACTGCTGCACCTATGACATAGACATCATCTTCTTGGCTAAATAAATAGCACAAACTCTCACAAAAGAGCTGCTCATCATCAGCAATGAGCAAGCGGATCGGCTGATCGCCCTCTATTGGCAACTTACGCGGAACCTTGCATACAATTTCCATGCCGTTCCCTAATGAAGTACGCACCATTAAGTGCCCACCATAAGCATGCAGGCGATCCTGCATTGATGACAGGCCATAGCCAAAGGTTAGCTTCTCATTGCCTAACCCATTGTCCCGAATCGATAAGCATACTTCTGTCTCGTCATAGACAAGGTTAACCTCGATAGATGATGCTCTACCATGACGCACTGCATTTGTAGCGGCTTCCTGCACACAACGCTCTAATACCATACGGTGTGCATAAGGAACAGAATAGTTGATGCCTTCTGTTTTGAGATTACATGCAATACCAGTTTGATTGCAAAGCGTGTCCAGCAAGTGCTTCAATACCTCATCCAAGGTTCGCTCCACTTCTTCAGAAGGAGCGATATCATGAATGTGATGTCGGATTTTTTCAAAGCTGCTCCGTGCGTGTACAATCACACTCTCAAGCCTATTCTTTGCTTGTTCAGGATCATCCTCCATCAGAACCTTAACAGATTCCAACCCCATAACAATCGATGCATGGGAATGGCCTAATGTATCATGCAATTCGCCAGCTACGCGATTGCGCTCCTCCTGAACGGTAAGCCGCTCCACTTGCTCCGCATATTGACGAATAATATTGAATTGATGCTCATTCTCTTGAAGCAGCTGCTTCATTCTTCGTTGCGAATGCAGGAACACATGAAAGCCAACACCGATCCCGAACAATATTACATGATTAACAGACGAGTCCAAAGACTGAAGCCAAGTTAATTTGCCGCTCCATAAGCCAATGAAGGGAAAAAGTCCGACGATCGAACCTCCCCACCATACATTCTTCCTTGACGTCATAAATCCAATGAGAAGTGCGGGCAGCACCATATTGTCGAGATACACAGGCATCGACAAATGCATGGAAATGTTAATGCCTCCCGACAAAATTATTTCCGAGGCAATAAATTTCGACGGGTGAATGCTGCCAGGTCTCCAGAACCACAAAGGCAGCGCAGAACACAATATAAACGGTACGATTGTACGTCCGGTATGAACCGTACTAAAGTCCGGTGATATGGCAATATAAACTGCCCCTGATACAATCCAGAGAATGTATAAGCCCATCAGAGCTGCGTCGATCCAATGCCATTGTCGTTTCTCCATTCACTTGCCTCTTTCCATGTAAGCAACATACTTCTCTAATCGCTCAGCCAGATATATTTATGGCATCTTCTACATCCAAGATAGGATATTCATATGACGGTATTTTCAGATGTTCCTCACTGGGAGCACCATCCTTATTGTAATATGATAGGCCCGTGAAAAAAAGCGAAACCGGAGGAATGCAGCATGTTTTCTAATTTACACAGCCATACAAAAGCACTGATTTACACAGCAATCGTCTTCATTCTTGCTATAGGCGTCAGTATCGTTCCGAACACCAATTCCTTACTGTATATGCTGACTCCAACTGCGGCTGCCTTAATTATGCTCCTATTAGTAACGAGGGATGGTCGATCGCGTTCCGGTTGGGCCGCGCTTGGATTACGAAAATGCGGGTTCAAATGGTGGTTCCTATGTACCACTGTTCCAGCTGTTATTGTAGCCCTAAGCTATGGATTCGCCTGGGGAGTTGGTGCCCTAGTCATTGATGTCCCCCCCACCTATGCAGGCTATGATTGGACGGCCTTCCCGATCGTTGTCGCGATACAATTTGTCAGCGCAGTAGTTACGAGCTCACTTGGTGAAGAACTTGGCTGGAGAGGTTATTTGCTTCCGCTTCTTGTAAACTGCTTGGGAGAGAGAAGTGCGTTATTCGCCACCGGCCTGATTCATGGTCTATGGCATATCCCGATTATATTGATGTCTCCCATCTACCACCAAGATCAAAATCCGTTTCTCGCATGCCTATTCATTGTGGTATCCTGCCTGTTCCTAGGCCCTGTCATCGGATATATTCGATTGCGTTCATCCAGCGTATGGTCAGCTTCTATATTCCATTCGGCACATAATGTAATGTGGAGTGTTCTGCGCGGCATTGCGGTTCCGACTTCAGGCATTGCTCTATATGTAGCAGGAGACAACAGCATCGTTGTCATTCTCTGTTATATGCTGCTTACGGTATGGGGCATGAAGCGCTTTCGCCACCAAGATGCCGATGTTCGACCCATAAACACATAAAAAACTGAACATTGATGTTCCAAGAGAGTAGTAACAAGAGAGTTCGTCTGACAGATAAGCAAAGACGCCTCCAGAACCACAGTAATTGTGGGGATGGAAGCGTCTTTTTTTTCGCATTTGCATACCCATGCGGAGCTCCGTTCTTCAACTTTGACACTTTACAAGGCCCTTCCTCTGTTTGCCGAACTATGACGTCATATCTCCTTGGTTTGGGTCAGGATTACTTGCATTAAACCAGGAAAGCGCGCTTCGAGCTCATCCTTGCGCAAACAGATGAATCGCTGTGTTCCCTCCATTCTAGTTCGAATAATACCAGCTTCACGCAGTACTTTGAAATGATGGGACATGGTAGACTTGGACAGTGATAAATCGAATCCTCCGCAGGTTTGCTCTGGAATGCTCATCAATTGCAGCACGATACTCATTCGAATCGGCTCGCTGAGCGCATAGAACACTTGCGAAAGTTCAATATGTTCGATATCGGGATGAAATAATGTTCTCATGTCATTATTGTACCGAAATGATTGACATCATTCAATAGTTCGATTACACTCGAACTATTGAACAAAGGTGCGCACCTTCATAATCAGTGAATCTTGCCTATATTCACTATCATTTGTAACCTATGAATCATCTCGTTTAAAGACGATCCCTTGTGTCTGTGTCATTGCCGCATGAGATCGCGTATTCATTACAGGAGGCCAGTTACAATGAGCAACACGATGAATCAACCACATGCCGCATCATCATCCCGTACTATTATGTCTTTATTCTTTGCCACGATGTTCATCATTGGTACAGATACCTTTATCGTATCTCCTATGCTGCCAACACTACGAGAAGTTCTGCATATCTCTGTCGTACAATCAGGATGGCTTATTTCTGCTTATGCACTCGGATACGCCCTTTTCGCCCTAATCGCCGGACCGCTATCCGACAGACTGGATCGCAAGTCTTGTCTCCTCGGAGGGATGCTGGGATTCTCTCTGTTCACAGCACTATGTGGTTCAACAACAAGCTTCTCCCTCTTATTCACCTACCGCGCCTTGGCGGGAATTAGCGCGGCAATCGCCTCGCCGCAAATATGGGCATCCATCCCTCAATTAGTAGCACCGCACAAGATCGTAAAAGCGATGGGCGCCGCAACTGCTGGCCTAGCCGTCTCGCAATGTCTCGGCGTACCTCTTGGCAGCCTGCTTGCCGCGAGCAGTTGGAGACTGCCCTTCTATGCCATCGGAGTAACTGCGCTGCTCATTACCATCATATTGGCGCTAAAGCTCCCTTCTATCCCACCAGCGACGAAACAACGAAGTTCACTGAGCTCTCTTGGACGACAATATCGCGCTCTTTTCTCGCGCCGCAGCACCACCTTTGCTTTTCTCGGGTATTTTCTATATCAGCTAGGTACTTTTTCTACCTTCTCCTATCTGGGAAATTGGCTCGCTGATGACTTTTCTCTTACTGTACAGCAAACGGGACTATTCATCCTTGGCTTTGGGATCGGCAATTTGTTCGGCAGTATTCTCGTCTCGAAGGTGGAACGTACGCTCGGCATTCGACGAACCGTTACATATTCACTCCTTGGCATGATTGCGATGTATGTGATCGTCATGACCAGCCATCTTCTTGCATTCATTAGTATCGCTTATACGCTTATCGCCTTGTGCGGCGGCATGCTGTTCCCTCTCTTAATGGGAACTCTTCAGAAGGATCAACCGAATGCACGTGGAACCGTATCCGCGCTTGCAAACAGCACAATGTATTTTGCAACGATGCTTGGATCCGTTCTAGCTGGTGTCCTCTATGCACGCGTCGCGGGGTTTGCTTCCATCGTAGTTGTTACGATGCTGTGCTATACAGCATCCCTGTTCATCTTCCGCAGCCTGCTGCACAGCCCGCCACCGATCAATAGTCAGGCGGCCATTCAGCAGAAGTAGATTCGGCCGGCCACCTATTCGGTACTAGCAGCGAGGGCTGATGTAATCTAGTATGAACTACACGGCTATCGTCCAACTATTGCATTCTTTCTCTATCATCTGGTTTCATATGAGCTATAATGTTCAATGACACGAAGACACGATAGGGAGAGATCGTTCATAATGAGTCAACGGCTATTATACATAGAAGATGACAAAGAAATAGGAACATGGACCAGCAGTTATTTGCAAGATAAAGGCTATCAGGTAATGTGGCTGCTGTCCGGTGAACATGCACTGGTGCACGCACCTGATAGCGATCTGATCATACTTGATGTGATGCTTCCAGGATTGGACGGCTTTACGGTGGGACAGCGTCTGAAACGCGAATACCCAAGTACGCCCATCTTGCTGCTGTCAGCCCGCACGTCTATTGACGACAAGCTGCAGGGGCTGCAATTCGCCGATGACTACGTAACGAAGCCTTTCCATCCGGATGAGCTTGCTGCAAGAGTGGAGGTACTGCTGCGGCGCTTCGAGAAGCAGTCCCCTGCTTCCATCGAGTTGAAGCATCTGCGCATATCCCTGCACGATAATCACATTGTGCATGCCTTGACCGGTGAAGAAATCACACTTACCGGCAAGCAGCATCATATATTTGCCTTCATGCTGCGTCATGCCAATCAGATCTTAACGAAGGAACAAATTTATGAAAGCGTCTGGGGCGAACCCTACATGGAGGGCGATAAGACACTCATGGTTCATATTCGGCATCTGCGGGAGAAAATCGAAAACGATCCTAGCCAGCCGGAAATTATTGAGACGATTCGCGGCATCGGATATCGGGTGAAGCTATGAATTCCCGTATTCCACTGCGCAAATCACTGCTGATCCGGTATTTGACGCTTGTATTTGTCGCTCTCATGATCTGGCCGATTATTTTTCCATTAACCTCTACGATTCTGTATTATGTATCTCTCTTGCAGAATGGAGGGGAACCCGTCGAGAATCGTTATGCGGTAGCGGCTAAGTTAGAAGAGCGGTGGCACCAAGAAGCTGCTCAATTCAAGCAAGCCGATCGGGCTGCGATTGAACAGAGACTGCATGAGCTGAAGAAAGAGTACCCGGAGGCCAAATTATTCTGGGTCGATAACAGCGGTACTACTCGCCTTCAGCTTCCTGTACAGCCCAGCCTGCCAGCACAATGGAATGCTGGTGATGCCATTACCTTTATGAAGAAGAGCTACGATGGAGATCCGTTCACCGTCGTAGCTTTTATCGGGCAGGATCCGAAGCAGGGATTCATGGTTATGCAAATTGCTCGAAATTTGATGGTATCGGATAGACAGGGATACAGCACAACACACGCTCTTATCATCATCGCCCTCGTGTTTGTACTATTTACAGTTGCCTCTTGGTGGTTCTTCTATAGACTTCGGGGTCGGCTTGTGCGGTTAGGCAAGGCGATGGTTCCCGATAACGCCAATGGCTTGCCTTCGCCAATTGAGATAACGAAGTGGGATGAAATTGGTCAATTGGAGCATACCTTCAACCAAATGATCAAGCAGCTCACCTCCAGCCGTCAACGGGAACAAGAGGAAGAAACTCTGCGCAAGGAACTGATCGCTAATTTGTCCCATGATCTTCGAACACCGCTAACCACGATTCGAGGACATGCCCATTCACTCCAACGAGAGCCATTGTCTGAGCAAGGTCAACAGTCGCTTGTTCTTATCGATAAGAAGGTCAATGATTTGGGACAGCTTGTTGATAATTTATTGGCGTACACGCTGCTGTCTGCTCACAAGTATTCGCTGAAGATGGAAGCAACGGATATGCTGCGGCTTGTCCGAACTTCTGCGGCGAGCTGGTACCCGATTTGGGAGAAAGAAGGCTTTGTGATTCATATTGAGCTCCCGGAGCAGCCCGTTACTTGGAGGGTCGATTCACAGTGGATGACGCGCATCCTCGATAATTTATTTCAAAATATTGTGCGCCATGCCGCAGAAGGGCGATATATCGGGATTGCGATTCATGCGCATGGAGAGAAGACTGCAATTGTGATTGAGGATCACGGACCCGGTATGAGCGCTGCGTCCACAAGTAAAGGCGTTGGCCTTGGGCTGACGATTGTCGAGTTGATGACCGCAGAAATGCAGCTACAATGGCAAGTAACGAGCAGCCCAGAAGGGACAAGGATGAGGATAGAGCCGATGAAGGCAATAGCGTATCAAACTAAAGGACAAACTAAAGGGAACTCAATGAAATTATGAAATCCAATGACAATGAATTCATTGAAATCAATATACTATAAATTCTATAAACTCAATAAATCCTAGGAACCATAAGAATCAAATGAACCCAACACGTTAACGAAGACCATATTAAAGACTCCCACTGCGGAAAGCCGAACTAACCGAAAGTATCCTTATGAATAAATGTACATCCCCTACTACGCCCATGGACGCAAACATGTTCATGGGCTTCATCTTCTCCTTTTTTAAACAGATCCTTTCTTAAACAGAATTTAAACAAGCAGACGCTTTTGTTTTAACCTTCGACCTGTATCGTTAACTGACGAGGTGATATACATTGAGTGAAACAATCATTCAAACCGAAGGGTTGACGAAAACATATGGCGACCGCCGAGCAGTTGATCAGCTTCGGCTTACGATTAAACGCGGGGATATATACGGCTTCCTTGGCCCGAACGGCGCAGGCAAGACAACGACGATCCGCATGCTGCTTGGACTTATTCGCCCCACGAAGGGCAACATTCAAATATTCAACAAGAACTTGCACTCCCATCGGCTGGAAATCTTGCGCAAGGTCGGATCGCTGGTTGAATATCCATCGTACTATGCTCATCTGACTGGTCGGGACAACCTAGAGGCCATACGCAGAATTATCGATGTGCCGAAGTCGCGGATCGATGAAGTGCTTACCATCGTTCGTCTCACAAACGATGCCAATCGCCCAGTTAAGGGGTATTCGCTTGGCATGAAGCAGCGGCTTGGCATCGCCGCAGCTATGCTGGGCAGTCCAGAGCTGCTCATCTTGGATGAGCCGACCAATGGCCTTGATCCCTCTGGGATTCTGGAAATTAGAGAGCTGATTAAGAGCCTTCCCCATCAGCACGGCATTACGGTTCTTGTATCCAGCCATCTATTGAGTGAGATTGAACAGATGGCTACGCGCGTAGGCATTATTCAGCATGGACGTATGGTCTTTCAGGATTCCATCAGCGTATTGCAGGATCAGGCGCAGCATCGTATTCGATTCGCGGTCTCGAATCCTGTCAAGGCAGCGAATCTGCTCGCTGCATCTGGATGTGCTGTAGAGCAGCAGGAAGGAAGCGTCTTGATGAACTACATGCCAGACAGTCAGGTCGCCTCCCTCGTTGATCTGCTCGTCCATAACCAACTGTCCGTGTATCGAGTAGAAGAACAGCGGCAGTCGCTGGAAGAGATCTTCCTCTCAATGACTGGAGAGGGGAACAATTGATGATCGGGAAGCTGCTTTCATCTGACTTTGTAAAAATACGCCATACGTGGATATGGCTGCTCATTGTCCTAGGGCCTGTCGGCGTCATCAGCCTTCAGGCGATCAATTACAGCTTGCGCTACGACTACCTCGTATCGAAGCTGAAGGATCAAGTATGGATCGGCCTACTCAGCGACATTAAAATGCTGGCGGTTCTCGCCCTATTATTTGGCGTTACACTCGTGACATCCTTGATCGCAAGTATCGAGCATCGCCAGCGATCATGGAAGCAGCTGCTTGCGCTTCCCGTGTCTCGATTCAGTGTATTCTCATCCAAATATATTCTGAGCTTGTTCATGATGTTCACTGCATCGCTGCTGCTTGCTGTCGGATCAGTTCTGCTCGGTCTGCTTCTCGGCTTCGGTACAGACATCCCTTGGTTCCTGCTGCTCAAGAACAGCTTCTATCCGTTCTTAGCGGCTATGCCCATACTCGCACTGCAGCTATGGTTATCTACCGTTATCAGCAACCAAGCCATTCCACTTACTTGCGGAATTCTAGGCACGATCGTATCCGTGTATTCGATTAGAATGCCGGATTGGATGCCGTACAAGTGGCCGCTGCTTGTAAATGAAGCCAATATTCCAGAGTACTCCGTCATCGCAGGTATCTTGATCGGCTTCGTCGTCTTTCTGTTCAGCCTTGTTCACTTCATTAGAAGGGATGTGGATTGATGTGGCAACATGGCTGCGATTATTTCAATCTGAACGTTTAAAGTTGGGCAAGTCCCATATTGGACTGCTTACCCTGATCAGTCCTCTACTGGCCATGCTCGTCGGCCTATTCATTTCTGAGCAGCAGCCGCCCGAAATCCAGTGGCTCTATTTATGGTCGACGATGTCAATCGCGCACGCGATGTTGTTCTTACCGCTGTTGGCTGGCGTGTTCTCTGCATTTATATGCCGGTACGAGCACGCGGGAGGCGGTTGGAAACAAATGCTTTCCTTGCCTGTGTCCCGCTCCAGCCTATACTTGGCGAAATTCGCCCATGTTACACTGCTGCTGGGACTAACACAAGTACTGTTCCTGCTAGGTGCAATTGCTGTCGGCTTATTAAAAGGATATACAGCACCTATCCCTTGGACTGAACTTCTGAGAGCCTTCTCCAATGGCTGGCTGGCTACATTGCCTGTTGCCGCGCTTCAGCTGTTCGTGTCCGTATCATGGTCAAGCTTCGCGGCTCCGCTTGCTATTAACGTGATGCTGACACTGCCGAATATGCTCATCGTCAATTCGGAAAAGTACGGCCCATGGTATCCTTGGGCACAGCCTGCACTCGCGATGAACGGCGTGGAGAAATACGGGGCATTCAATGTCTCGCTCGGCACTCTTTTGTTCGTCATTGTCGGTGGATTCCTGCTCTTTCTACTTAGTGGTCTTATTTATTTCAACCGCAAAGACATGTAGCTTTATGAAGACATCCTGCATCTTGTAAATACGTAGAAAAAAAGAGGCAGATAGACATCATTGTCTAGTCTGCCTCTTTCCATATAGGATACGGTCCTGTTCATTTTGAATTTATGACATTGGCGGCTGTTGAGATGGAGGCTGCTGCGAGGACTGCTGAGAAGCCGATTGTTCATCACCTGCAGCAGATTGCACTTCCTCTTCTTCCTGCTCCTTGTTGCGCTTCTTGCCTGTTAAGAGCTTCCACAAGCCAGCAATGACAGCCACAATAACGATCCAGGACTTTTTGAACAAGCCGAGCGCCAATGCGATTAATCCAACTTTTTTGGCAACGGCAACACCCGCTCCGCCAAGGATAAGTCCAGCCAAGCCATACTCCGCCACCTTATCCGTCGATTCATTGAAATCCTCATAGCGCTTGCCTTCTTTGATTTTCAGCGTAGACAAGACCAGATCATTCATTTCCTTACGCGATGCTTCTACCTTTTTGGGATCACAGACCAAGATCGCCGACACATAACCCTCTCGCGTCAATATACGCTCGTTATAATTGACCATTGAGGCATTGTCTTTATCATGCAATAATAGCGACCATACAACTCTACGTGCTGTTTCATCATATTTAGGAGCTACGTCCCAACCATCCACGAACAGATGATTTTCAGGGGTCATTTCTTTATTTGCTTCTTCTTGTCCGTCTTTATAACTTTGCAGCAGTTCATCTGCATCGATCTCATTTTTGTCACTATCTTTGATATGTCCCGAATCGGAATACTCAAAATACAAAACCCAGCGGCCGTCTTCTGGCATGACTGTACCAATTTCAGATCCGGAAGGCTTGCCTCCGTTTCTCGTAATCATGGCTTTTGTTTGTGAGCCATTTATGTATTCCATTCCTTTTTTCAAAGTCACGGTCGCAATGCCTTGATCAAGCTCTACCGCCTGTCCCGCACCAACAATGTAGTTCGCAGTTCCCTCAGCATGCGCTGGCATCGATCCCGTCATAAGAAGTGCAGCACATCCCATTATGACAGCTGTTTTTTTGAACCATTTCATCACAATCTTTTACCTCCTAGAATATCTCTCTATTTTTCTCTCGACAAACTATACCGGAAGAAGGAATGTATGAAAATAAGTACATATGCCCACATTTTGATTATACAAAGTGACAACCCGTAATTTTCATGAGACTTTTGGTATGTTTTTCATTTCCAAATCCTACCCCATCCTATTTTATTTTTGCTGATAGGACTAGACGAGAAGAGATAAAAAAAGCAATCTTAGGTCTAATACCTAAGATTGCTACTAAAGTCCTATTCAACAATAACCATCATAGATTGGTTCACCGTAAACAGCAACGGTTTTTCATCATCTGTCTGCTGATACAAGAAAATGCCGTACACTTCATCTGTTAACCCCTCATCGGTTGTCTCGAAACCATGTTCCGTATGTTGGAACATTCCGAGTGAACGGCTGCGAACAACTGCCTCAAGCGGGATCATCTCTACAACAGCGTGCTTATGAAGCTCCTTCTCCGAAAGACCTAGAGCTGCGAATTGCTCAGTCACAAGCTCAGCCTGTCCTGCCGCCCATTGCAGAACGCGCGAAGCCTCCTCTTTCTGAAGCTGTTTGTTCCACCATACTTTGCGCGGCTTATACTTCTGGTTCATGAAGTAGTCGAGCTTCATTAATCCCAATGCCACATGCGGCTTTTTGAGTCCGTGCGCAGTTAAAAAGGCATGCAGTCTTACGAACAAATCCTCTAATTGATGTCCAATCTTCTGCCAGCCATTTGCTTCCCAGAAGTCGCCGAATGCTTGGAAGAAATCAAACGGTGAGTCGAATTCGGTATGCATCAAATACTCCATCGTCCGATCCATGCGATGTGCGTTCCAGTACTTTTCCAGTACGTCTTCCAGACGCTTCAATCGCACGACATCACGGAACGGGAGCGCATCATTCGACAGCATTTCGTATGGTGCATGATCCATGAAGACATAGCCGTACTTCTCAGCATCCAGACGAAGTCCTGTACCACGCAGCATCTTCAAGAATCCGAGCTGCAACTCCTCCGGACGCAGTGCAAATACATCGTTGAATGTTTTGCGGAATGTATCGTAATCCTCAAGCGGCAGCCCTGCAATCAGATCCAAGTGCTGATCGATCTTGCCGCTGTCCTTCACCTTCATTACGGTTCGGGTCAGCTTCGTGAAGTTCTGGCGCCGCTTCACAAGCTCATTCGTTGGATCGTTCGTCGATTGGACGCCGATCTCAAAGCGGAATACGCCGGGTGGTGCATGCTCAGCCAAGTAATCAAGCACCTCTGGGCGCATAATGTCCGCCGTGATCTCAAATTGGAATACACAGCCGCGATGGTTCTCAATGAGGAACTGGAACATCTCCATTGCGTAATCGCGCTTGATGTTGAACGTCCGATCGACGAACTTAATGAGCTTCGCCCCATTATCGATCAAGTACAAGATATCTGCCTTCGTTCGTTCAATATCGAAATAGCGAACGCCAACCTCGATACTGGATAAGCAAAATTGGCAGCTGAACGGACAACCGCGGCTTGTCTCGAAGTAGACAACACGCTTGCCGAGGCTCGGAATGTCTTCCGCAAAGCGGTGGGGGGATGGAATTTCATTCAAGTCCAGCTTCGGCCGTGGCGGATTGATAACGACCTCGCCCTGCTTGTTCCGATACGCCACCCCGAATACGAAATGATACTTCCCTTCGCCTTCGATCTCCCGCAGCAAATGAAGCAGCGTCTCTTCTCCCTCACCCATAACGATGAAGTCAACATCCGACAGCCGCTCCATCCATTCCTTCGTGTCATAGGACACCTCGGGGCCACCAAGTACGATGCGGATCTCCGGCCGCACCTTGCGCAGCATGTTGACGACCTTAATCGTTTCCTCAATGTTCCATATATAACAGGAGAACCCGATCACATCCGGCTCTCGCTGGTACAGATCCGAGACGATATTCATCACCGGATCCTTAATTGTATATTCGGCAATGTCGACATCGAACTCGCCTTCGCAATGCGCCTTCAAGCAGCGTATTGCCAGCGAGGTATGAATATATTTAGCATTTAATGTTGCAAGTACGACTTTCATCTAAACCTTCCTCTCATCAGACACTACCTTAAAGCGACCGAGCTGCTCGATCAGCCTCTACCATTATAACCAAAGTAAAGGCAGATCTCGACACGCATCCAAGAAACCACCTTGAACAGAAAAGCAAGCTGCGGGCAGCTTGCTTTATTCTGTGTCAATGCAATCGAAAACGGATTATCGAATCATGCCGCCACTATAGCTCAGCTCGTAAACTCTACGATCTCCCTTGGCCAAAGGAAATATCCCGATATACGTAGGTCCCCACTGCGGCATTCCAACTGCACGGAGCCAGGTAATATCGGTTGTACAGATGTGTTATTGTCCGCTGCAGCATACGTGCGCTGCTTTGCATCTACTAAAAAGTGCGCAAGCTCTTGATCATTACTCAACATCGTGTACCTCTTCCTCGTAATCAATCACACTATGCAATTGGTGTGCCGTTTGGAATGATCTCATCTGTATTTAGTAGAACAACATCGCCTTCTCCAGGCACACCACCTAATACGAGCACTTCAGAATCGAAGCCGGCGATACGGCGCGGCGGGAAATTCACAATAGCAACGATCTGTCTTCCTAACAACTTGTCCGGCGTATAACGAGCCGTGATTTGCGCGCTTGAGCGCTTCGTTCCGAGCGGCCCGAAATCGATTGACAGCTTAATCGCGGGCTTGCGCGCCTTATCAAACGGTTCCGCCTCCACGATCGTTCCAACACGTATATCAAGTTTCATAAAGTCCTGAATGCTTGCTTCATCCTTGATTTGTTCCAAATTCAACTCGTGCATCATGCTTCAGCTCCTTATTCATCGCTACCCATTCGTCGTTCCCATAGCCCATTCGTCTATATCTGCAATCCCTAACCCTATTCCATATCGTAGCGACCCGCTTCTTCTTCCCGCTGCTGGAAAAATTCAAGGAACGGCATGCCGAACTGCTTCAGCTTCGTTTCCCCTACCCCTTTAATACGGAGCATGCCCGCTTCGGTCGTCGGCTGCAACTCCGCCAATTCCCGCAGCGTGCTGTCATTAAACACAATGTAAGGTGGTACTCCAGCTTGGCTTGCCAATTCGCGCCGAATGAGACGCAGCTGCTCAAATATCGTCTCATCAATGGCAGTGCCCGCCTTCGGTTTCAACGACTTCGCTACCCGCTGTTCAACAGTCCGCTTGCCCTTCAATACATCCGCTGCCAGCGGCAGCAGCCGCACGACCGGATACTGCCCTTCGCTAAGCTGCAAGTACCCCTCGGCTATAAGAACATAGATGAGATCCGAAATTTCCTTCTCCGCCAAATGCCGCATTTCGCCATGCGTAGGCAGCTTCTCAAATCCATACTGCATGACCTTCTTGTTGCGCGACCCCTTCAGTACGGAAGCGACCATAGATACGCCGAACCGCTCACGCATCCGATAAATGCAAGAGAAGATTTTCTGCGCTTCAATCGTGATGTCAATCGATTCACGCTCGTCCTTGCAGTTGCCGCATACGCCGCATGGCTGCTCGCCTTCTTCTCCAAAATAACGAACCATATAATTTTGCAGACAGCCGGTCGTATAGCAATAATCGATCATGACTTGCAGCTTCTTATATTCATGCGCCTTCCGTTCTGGAGTCGCCTCGCTTTGTTCGATGAAGAACTTCTGCGTCAATATATCCTGCGGATGGAACAATAGCACACATTCGCTCGGCTCGCTATCGCGTCCCGCGCGTCCTGCCTCCTGCACATAGGCTTCCATATGCTTCGGCATGTTGTAATGCAGCACGTACCGTACGTTGGATTTGTCGATGCCCATACCGAACGCGTTCGTCGCTGCAATGACACGCACATCATCATAGAGGAAGGCTTCCTGCATCTTCGCCCGCTCCTCATCTTCAAGTCCAGCATGATAGCGGCCAGCGGCAATACCTGCACGTCTCAGCATGTCATAGATGTCCTCGACTTCCTTCCGCGTCGACGCATAAATAATGCCTGATTCGCTCGACCGCTGCCGGACATAATCAAGCGTGAACGCCTTCCGCTCCTCGCCGCGCAGCACCGTAAACGCCAAGTTATCCCGCTTGAATCCCGTAACGACAAGCTCGGGTTCCAGCAGTTCCAAGGAATGAATGAGATCCTCCGTTACTTCCGGCGTCGCGGTTGCGGTAAATGCCGCCACAATCGGACGTTCGCGGCCACTCTGCACAAGTTCCTGAATGAAAGGTGCGATTGTCCGATAGCTTGGACGAAAATCATGTCCCCATTGCGAGACGCAGTGGGCTTCATCTACCGCAACCATCGATATCGGAATGGATTTCGCGCGTTCCCGGAACCATTCTGTCTCTAACCGCTCCGGCGCTACATAGAGCAGCTTAATGCGTCCTTCCTGCGCCTGCCACATGAGACGGCCCGCTTCCCCCATCTCAAGCGTGCTATTGATGAATCCAGCCTTGACCCCCAAGCTGTGCAGCGCATCCACCTGATCCTTCATTAATGAAATAAGCGGCGAGATCACCAGCGTTACCCCAGGCAGCAGCATTGCTGGAATCTGATAACAAATTGACTTTCCCCCGCCGGTTGGCATAATTCCCACCGTGTCCTTGCCTTCGGCAAGATGTTCAATAATTTTCCGTTGTCCATCGCGGAAGCCATCGTAGCCATATACTCGCTGTAATGCGCTTCGCGCTTGGTCCATTGTAAACATGTACGTAGACTCCTTTTCCCCGTTCCCTTGCGGCAACCCGTTGTTCCTGTCCTTCATTATAACATGAGCTTTTCCTATGAGGTAATAGCTTCCACTTCACGGTTACCTGCCCATATGTACGCCGTTTCGCCTATTCTGAATAGAATCTGCCCGAACTTTCTGCTATAGTGATAGCATTCCATATAACATGTCCTACAGCGCGCCATCAGCGCCATTTATGAAGCGCACTGTTCTGTATAGAGTTGTCACTCAATCAAGGAGGTCTTACGAATGCGTAAGCGAGAGAACCATAAACCGAGAAAAGGCCCGCAGAAGAATCAACCGGCGAAAGCTTACCAATCCGCCAAACCAGTCAAACCAACTAAGCCAACTAAACCGACCCATCATACACCGCCGAAGGCTCGCGAATATACGGTTCAGGAACCGGCCGAATTGCTCAGCTTCTTATTAAATACGGTGGAAAATATGGGGCGAAACTCCATCAAATCCGCACTTGCCCGCGGTCAAGTTTCTGTCAACGGACAAGCCGTAACAGCCTATAATCATCCGCTCCAGCCTGGACAAGTTGTAAGCTTGTCGAAGGAGAAAATCGTTGAAGCTCCTCCATTTGTAGGTTTGTCGATACTTCATGAGGACGACGATATCATCGTCATTCATAAGGAGGCCGGATTGTTGTCTATTGCCTCCGAGCATGAGAAGGAATTGACTGCCTACCACCAGTTGACGACGCATGTCCGCTTGCAGCATCCGAGCAACCGGATATTTGTCGTACATCGTCTCGATCGGGATACGTCCGGCGTCATGATGTTCGCTAAGAAGGAAGACATCAAGCAGCAACTGCAAAATAATTGGAAAGAAATCGTACAGGAACGATCCTATGTTGCGCTAGTTGAAGGCAAGGTTCGCCAGCCGGAAGGTACAATTTCCTCCTGGCTGAAGGAAATGAAAACATTAAAAATGTATTCCAGTCCGTATCAGAACGATGGCCAGCATGCGGTTACGCACTATAAAACATTGGAAGCCAACAGCGCTTACTCCCTGCTGGAGGTTCATCTCGAAACGGGGCGCAAAAATCAGATTCGCGTTCACATGGAGGATCTCGGTCATCCGATCGTAGGTGACAAGAAGTACGGCGCCAAATCAAGAGGATTGGGACGACTAGGTCTGCATGCGCGCATCCTGGCATTCACTCATCCAACTTCAGGCAAGCCAATGCGATTCGATACAGGCATTCCGAAGCCATTTTCCCGCTTATTGCAACAGGACGGCTCTGGTCCAGTCAGAAAAGATCGCCGCTAAATTTTCTCAAATTAGATTACGATACGATATCGCAGACGAACAAACACAAATAGCCGTTCTCCTTACATATAAGGGATCGGCTATTTTCTTTCCTATATAGTCGGAGCCCCCAATCTCTAACCCTTCAGCAGCGCGTCTCATACCTCACCATGCCTTATGCCTGCACATTGCGGCCCCTACCATAACAACCTTCTGAGCGACATAAGAACAGTCAGAAGATTGGGCATCAGGCTTTCTTCTCTTCTGTTGACCTGATTTACAATCGCTTGCTCATCTTGTAATTCACCAAGTCAACCCCTCTGCGCTGCACCGTCTGAGCTTGAAGGATGCAGAACCCGTGCCGCTTAAAGAAGGGAACGGCCGTAATACTTGCATCTGTTCTCATTTCGGACAGCCCCAGTCTCCTCGCTTCCTGCTCCAGCTTGGACAACAATGCCGTTGCAACACCTTGCTTCTGAACATCCTTATGAACATAGAGCCGATCCAAATACCCGCCAGCATCCATATCGCTAAATCCGACCAATTCACCGTCCCGAATCGCTACATACGTCATATGCTGGCTTAACGACTCTGCCCAGAGAGCCAGCTTCTCTTCCTGTTCATCGTCAGGCGCCCAGGCTTGTAACTGTGCAGCGGTATAATCTTTTGCGTTCACGGTATGTACCGTATCGAAAAATAAGTCGACAATCTGCGCGATATCCTCTATTTCAAATGATCGTATATGCATAATATTCCTGCCCCCTTCCGTTACAAGTCTACCAAAAATAAACGCACCCATTCGTTCATCTATATTCTATTATAAAATCATTTTTTTATTTCTCGTGAACCTCCTCTCCACTTCGAGCCATCTAATGGGTACATCAACCAAAACCAATCGATTTAGGAGGATTCAATATGAAATCTCATAAACTCATGCTCGCTGCTATCACTGCAAGCTTGCTCATCACAAGCCTTCCAGCTAACTTCACGCTTCATACCGCATATGCGGCGGAACAGCAAACAAACAAAGCTCCAAAAAAAGCGGCAATCGAAGCATCGGCCTTGGACAAGCTTGATCCCGCAATGCACGAAAAAGCAAAGAAGGCTCTGCAGGAGCTAGCTCCAAAAAGAACGATGGAACTAGCTGCTTTGCACAACGGTACCGAGGCTGGCTATGAATATCTTGGAGAGGATAGGCTGTTAATCGAAGACAAAGACAATCGGGCGCGCGTCATGATCGGCAAGGCAAAGGGCGATATTTTAGCATGCGAAATCAACTTCACATGGCAAGAGCTCGATACTTCGCTTCAGTCCGTTATCCAAAAAGCAATGAAAAGTTTGGATGCACAACAGAAATTCAAGATTACGCAAATTACTCGTGTTAAAACCGATACAGACATGAACCATTGGACATTCAACGGCAGCAATATTTCAGGCGTGATTGATGCAGTCACAGGCAAAGCAACGTACGTGTCAACGGATTATGACTTGGCGAAAATCGATTCAAAGTGGAGCGCGTTAGCCAAGAAAACAATTCAATCCCTGTCAGCAGACAAAAACAAGCAGCTTCGCAATTTCGTCCAAGTATACATAGGCATGGAAGCAGAAAACCAAAAAACAGCCTCTTTCTCCGATGAAAGCGGCCGTTATCTGGTCAAAGTCAATGCTGCTACAGGCAAGCTGACGTCCTTTGTCAACTATAAGGATTTTATCCATTATGCCTCAGAAGAAGCGCGCAAGAAGGCATTCGCCAAGCCTTTTTATACGAGTGACAAAGCCATTGCTGCGGCTGCTCCAATGGTCAAGCAATATTTCGGCCTAGACTTGAAAGGCTACCAGGTTCACGTCAAGCAAGAACAGTATACATTCACGAAACAAGGAAAGCCGAGCGTCTATGGTAAGATCAATGGAAAAGGAAAGTTCTGGAGCATGTCCCTTACTGCTCCAACAGCATCCTGAACAAATGAATTAAGCATAGGGATTGCGTCTCGGCCTCTATCGCACACCATGATACGGGTCTTGGCGCCCACTATAAATAAAGGAGATCACCACTGTGCAGCAGCCAGAACAACTCGCAGCACGAGCTTGCAAGGGGGACAAGGAAGCATTTGGCACACTTATTCGCGCCTATGAAGCCCCCCTATACAGAGTGGCCAAGTCAATTGTACATTCCGATGAAGATTGTGCAGATGCCATACAAGAAGCCGTGCTTAAAGCATATCGTTCCATCCATTCGCTGCGCGAGCCGAAATATTTCAAAACCTGGCTCGTTCGCATCCTTGTGAATGAATGCCGAACATTGCTGCGAAAGAAAAAACAAACCGTACCCTTCGTTGAACTGCAGCACTCGAAGGCCGAAGCTAGCGAGTACGAACATATCGAAACACTGGAAGTCGTCAACGCGTTGGAAGAAGACCTGCGAATCGTTGTAACACTGTTCTATATTGAGGATTTGCCGCTTAAGGAGGTAGCCGATATGCTGGATCAGCCTGTTGGCACCGTGAAGTCTCGCCTGTTCCGCGCCAGAAACAAGCTGGCGGACATGCTTCATATCTCACGTGAGAATGGAAAGGAGCTAATGATTTAATGGATTCGAATATCGACAAACAAATCCGTACGCACCTAACCGGCAATCTCAGCTCTGAAATCCCTGAGCTCGTGAAATCGCGATTAGAGCAAACACTGCAATTGCTGGAGACGGAACCCATGCCGATACAGCATCGGACTCATTCCCGCCATCGGAAAGCTTGGTTCGTTGCGGCCGCAGTCGTGCTCGCAATCGGGGGAACATTAGCTTCCGGATTCATTTCACCCGCTATGGCTGAAACGCTCAGAAAGGTGCCGTTCATCGGACAAATCTTTGAGGCACTCGGCGATAACGCCTTGCAGGATGCGAATCGGAAAGGATTGTCCCTTCCCGTCAATCTGAGCGCAACGGATCAAGGCATTACGCTGACCATTACCGAGGTGTTGTATGACGGCATGGAAATTAAGCTTGGCATACAGGAAAGCTCGACGAGCAAGCTTCCTATTATTTTGGATCGGTCGGACAGATATGAAATTGTGAAGAGCAAGACTCAGGAGGATCCAGCACATGCGCTGGATATTTGGCACCATGCTGGGTCAAATGTGCGCTCGGAAACCTCCACGCAAAACATCGGAATATTATCGTTCGAATCGATGCTCGGTACGGAACCGGATCGAGACGCCAAAATATCGAAAGAATTCCCGCTGCCGATCACGATTAAGAAGGTCGGAGATGTGGAAGGAAACTGGAAGTTCCAAATTCCCGTCAAATGGAATGCGTCCCTGACGAAAAAAATTCCTATTAATAAGACCAACAAGGCGCCTGACGGCATTGGCTCCATCACGCTTCAGTCCGTCGTTACTTCGCCGCTAGGAACCGAGATTCGATTCAAGGCCGCAGAAGCCTCCCCATCGACTTCTTCTAGCTGGAGCGGATTCAACAGCGACTATATGGTTGTGGATGAGAACGGATATATTATTTCATCTGCAGGCGGTCATGGCGGGCCAGGCAATCAAATGCAATCGAATATTGTAGAAATGAAACATACGAAAAAGTATGATCCAATACCCGAGCGCTCCAAGACGCTCATATTCAAGCCCTATAAATCGGGAAGACGGTATGGCGATACAGCGATCACGCTGAATCCAAGTGCGCTTCCACTGACGCTGCAGCAGGGAGAGGTTGGCTCCGTTACGGTGAACAGCATGGCATTCGAAGAGGACAGAGTCATTATTCAATATGATGTGAACGGCAACGACCCTGTAGGCCAGAAACTTGCCATGGAGTTCATCCAAGACGGAAAACGAGTATTTAGCGACAATTCCAAGCTGCTGCGTGTGAACAACAGCGTATATTCGTACGTTGGCGAATATCCGTTCCAAAAAGACATGCCCATTAAGCTGTATTCAAGCAAGCTGCGCAAAGCGACCTTTTATAAGGAGCTTGAATTCCAAGTCCCGTTACGGTAAAATCCGATAAAGTACAATTGAGAAGTAAGTTTCGACAACTCCTACTGTTCATTTCAGCATGAATCGTTCATAATGAGGATGAGATGGAGTCAACATCTTACCGATCTATTTGCCGCACGGGGGTGATACGATGACTGAGCACATGGAGAACCAGGGTAATGCTGAAGCAACGGAGAGCAAGAAAGTAAGCTTGGCGGATGCCGCGAAGCGCATGCTGCAGCAGAAGAAGCAAGCCCAAGGGAAATCGCAAGGCGTGCACAAGCATCAGGAATCTGGCCAACCAACAATGAAGAGCCAGAATACGAAGAAGATTAACAATCAACGCAAGCGTATGGGTGTGTAAGCCTATAGAGGGGGGAATCTCAGAATTCATGTTCTGAGGTTCAGCCCCTTTTTCATGCTACAGCCTACTGGCTATTGCGCCAGAAACTTTGCTGCAACCCCTCCAATAATGGTATATTGAGAACATACTGAGGAATGACTTCAGATTTTGAATTCAAGGAACAGAGGTGGCTACCCATGGTAAATTTCGAGCAACAATTAGAAAAGTATGCTGAACTTATCGTAAAGGTCGGCGTCAACGTACAAAAGGATCAGGATGTATTCGTTAACAGTTCTATCGAAGTCGCTCCACTTGCCCGCCTCGTTGCCAGCAAGGCATATGAAGCAGGCGCACGCAACGTACATATCGATTGGTCGGATGAGGCTACAACTCGCTTGAAATTCGAGAAGGCATCAGACGACGTGTTCACTCAATTCCCGGAATGGGAAGCATTGAAGCGCAATACCTTCGTGGATAAAGGTGCTGCATTCATCTCTATCGTCTCCTCCAGCCCAGACTTGCTGAAGGGTGTGGATCCACAGCGGATCGGCAATAACCAAAAGGCATCTGGACAAGCACTGGAGCACTTCCGCCGCTGCGTTCAAGCGAACAAAGTAAGCTGGACAGTTGTTGCAGCTTCTTCCCGCGATTGGGCAGCCAAAGTATTCCCTGGCGTTGCTGTAGAAGAAGCAGTTGAGAAGCTGTGGGAAGCGATCTTCCAATCCATCCGTCTGAACTCCGACAACCCGGTTCAAGCTTGGACGGAACATAACGAAACATTGCATAAGAAAGTTGAAGTATTGAACAGCAAGCATTTCCACAAGCTGCACTACACAGCTCCTGGAACGGACTTGACAATCGAATTGCCTGAGAAACATCTGTGGGTAGGCGCAGGCAGCGTCAACGAGAAAGACGTGCCATTCATGGCGAATATGCCAACAGAAGAAGTATTCACGGTGCCTCATAAGCTGGGCGTAAACGGCTATGTATCCAGCACGAAGCCACTTAGCTATGGCGGCAACCTGATCGACAACTTCAAGATCACGTTCGAAAATGGCCGTATCGTGAAGGTAGAGGCTGAACAAGGACAAGAAATCCTGCAGCAGCTCGTCGACACAGACGAAGGCTCGCACTTCTTGGGTGAAGTGGCGCTTGTGCCGCATCAATCCCCAATCTCGGAATCGAACATCTTGTTCTACAACACGTTGTTCGATGAGAATGCATCCAACCACTTGGCTATCGGAAGCGGCTATGCATTCAACGTAGAAGGCGGAACGAAGATGTCTCAGGAAGAGCTGGAAGAGAGCGGCGTTAACCGCAGTATTACGCACGTGGACTTCATGATCGGCTCTGCGGATATGGACATTGACGGCATTCAAAAGGATGGCACAACAGAGCCAATCTTCCGCAAGGGTAACTGGGCAATCTAAATGTCTGCTTAGGCAGCCGTGCAACGATACGTGAAGCAAAAATGTATATCCAATATACACAGAGCAGTAGAAGCATCCCGCTTCTACCGCTCTTTTTTATCGCAATAACGTATTGCTCTCCCCGCTCTACTGCTCCATAATGGGAGAATAAGACAGAAGCAAGAGCGGAAGCGCGCAAGCCCCCTCCTCTCTCGCTCTGAATCTATTTCAGAATCCGTGGTGTCCTCCTCCATGCGCATATGGCACGATTTCAAGCTATTCCTGCGAATAAAAGGCGCTCTGCATCTCGTCCTTACCTTGTTCCTGTACGGCATTGGCATGGGTATTCTAGCCCCCATGAACGCGATTTATTTGCGGGAATCATTAGGGCTTGGCAAGGTAGAGATTGCGTCTATTTTTGCAATATCCCTATTTCTGAATATGGTGCTTACGATTGGTGTCGGCATTGTTAGCGATTCCATGAAACACAAGAAGACGATTCCTCTGCTCGCGTCTGTCGTCTGTATGATCGGCCTCGTCATCTATATGAATGCAGACAGCTATGCACAGGCGCTGATCGGGATGGCTCTCGCCACTGCTCCTTCCGGCATGATTATGGGACAGCTGTTCGCGATGGCTCGGAATCATGTCACACGGCTTGCTCCCGATATTGTAGAGATGGCGCAAATCTGGATGCGCGCCACGTACAGCGTCGGATTCTTTACCGGGCTGCTCGTCGGAGCCAACCTGTACTTGCTGGCGACCTTCCACGGTGTACTGTGGGGCAATCTTGCAGGATACGCCTCCTTGTTCCTGCTGCTCTTGTTCTATAAGGAGATTACGCTCGATTCGTCAATTGCATCCGCCAAAGCAGGCGAGCCCTTCTCCCTCATCATGCTCTTTGCCATTCTGCTCCTATCGTGTGCGGATGCCATACGCGGCTTGTATTTGCCGCTTGTGGTGAACGAGCAATTCGGCGATCCGCGATTGATGTCCTTCATATGGAGCATACAAGCCGTATTCGAGCTCCTGTTCATGACCATGGCAGGCTATTGGGCAGCCAAGTATGGCAGCAAACCCATTATCATGCTCGGGGGCTTATTCGCTCTCATCACCTATATTGCTTACAGCACGAGCGATTCCTTGACGGTGTTTTTCCTCATGCAGCCTTTATACTCTTTCTTCGTTTCGGTTCTGTACGGCGTAGCAATGGGCTACGTACAGCGCATGTTTATACATAAAGCAGGCTTTGGCGCAAGTTTGTACGTATTCATTTCGCAAACAGCCTCCTTAATCGGCTATTTCCTGCCGCTCTTCATAGATGGTGTCACGCCGCAAATCTTCTGGATTCCGGCTGCGCTTATCGTTGCTTCCATGGGATTGATGACAAGAGCGCTATACGTGGGGAGGCAGCAACAGCTGTCTGCTTAAGCGGAAGGAAATTGAAGAAGCTTGGCATCATTGATACTATTTTCCATCACTATATAAATAAAAACCGGAAATAAAAATGAATATTGGTAAGAGAAGATACGATAAGAGATTAACGGAATGAATTGTAATTAGATTATCTAACTATATGAATAAAAAATTATCTTCCTGCTCCTAGTCGCTTTTCCATGTTTGTATTAAGCTTAACGAGCACTTTTTTAACAACGCCTGCTCCTCTTTATCTAGTTCTTCAACAAGAGATGCACAAGTAGACCAAAATGTAGGCAGCACTTCCTTCACAAACCTACTCCCTTCGGAGCTGATACGAACGTGGGTCATGCGCCCGTCCTTGGCATAGGGTTCCCGAATGATCCAATTTCTTTTTTCCAACCAGTTCAATAATGCCGTAACGGAGGATCGGCGAATCCCTAATCGATCGGCAAGGGATGAAGGCGTGACGAGATCCTGCCCTTCATGCAGTGATAATAGTAATAACAGATCCAGCTTGCTTTCGGTAATGTCGAAAGCGGATAATTGAATATCCATCAGATCCAAGGTATTATCTCCGAGCCAAAGCATAATAAGTCCTAAAGACGCTGATTCCCGATCCGTATCGGGAGAAGCTGTACGATCCATTAATTCTAAATAAGGTGAAGTTCCAAGCCTGGGCAACTGTTGTTCTGTCGGATACTCCTTGGCGGGCTTTCTGTTCGGCAACACAAAAAGACTGCCTACCGGCAGTCTTTCGTATTTGCATCATCACTTATATATGCATAATTACAAGCCGAGCTTCTGTCCACGTTCCCAGCGCTGAATCTGTTTCTCGCCGTTGTCAGCAAGCTCCCGGAACTGGTCGATTGTATCGCGCATCTTAGGCAGGGCTTCCTGCTTGTAGGAGCTAATCGAATCCAAAGCAGACAGAACATCCGTAAAAGCCTGCTTCAAAGTTTCCGCAGAAATATTCGTTTGCAGCGACTGCTTATGAATTTGAACGCCTTGGTCTTTCAGCATGCGAGAAGTACCCGCAATCAACTCGTTTGTCGTTTGATTCAACAATTCAATTTTCTGTAGCACAATCTTCTGATTATACAAGGCACTGGCTACGGTAACCGCAATCTTCAGTGCAGAGATCGTAACGTTCTTCGCCCGGTCGACACCGCGAATCAACTCTTTATTATTGCGGATAACAACCTCCATCGCCATAATCCCCTGTTGGTTGACGACCATCATCTGCTGCATATCCATGACACGCTGACGAAGCGGGAACAGAACTTCTTCCGTAATGAACCGAATCTTCTCCGGATCTTCATTGCGGGATTGCGCTGCTTCAATCTGTGATTGAATCGAGTCATCCATCAAGGAGCCCAGCTCGATTTCTTTCTTCAGCTTCTTAGTCAAATCACGCAAGGCAAGCTGTTCAATTTCGAGGGTCGTGTTGTCATTTTTCAAGGTAACTTTCCCTTTATCCAATGAAGTTACGATTTCCGCAATCATGGTATCTGCCTTCTGATACTTCAAGAAATACGTACGAAGCGGATTGAACAGCTTCCCTAGAAACCCAGTTTTCGTAAAGTCAATGACGCTCGGATCGAGATCCTTCAGCTGCTGATGCAGCTCGACCAATCCCTTCGCAACCGGGCCCCCTTCGTCCCCTTTTTTCGATAAATCGCCTACGGAAACCTGCAAGGCATTGTTCTTCGTCGAAGAGGAACGCATAGTGTTCATGCCGAAACTGTCTATCGATTGCAGAATATCCTTTCGATTCTCTAAGGAATCCAGATCTAAATTCATAATTGCTGCCACATTCGAATCCGCTTGTGCTTGAAGCTTCGCAACTTCCTCAGGAACTGGTTTTACCTCTTGCTCAATTTCCTTTTGAATTTCTTCCGGACTTGCAACTTCCATCGTAAATGACATTGGAATCCCCCTTTAGACTCATGCTACATTTGCACGTTGAACAGGTTTGCGATTTTATAGACTACATCATCGGTATCTGCATTAATGCTCGCTGCCTCGTTAATGCTGGAGATGCTCTGCAGCGCTTGAATATCCGCATTATAGCCGATAGTGTAAATCGGAACTTTAAACGTTTCGATAAGCTCCTTAATGTCCTTAAGCGAGTGGCCGCGATTCGTCTCGCCATCACTCAGCACGAAGATCATCGGCTTGATGTTCGGATTGACGGCCTTCTCTTCTTGCAGCATTTTCAAGGCAACAATAATCCCGTCGAAGGTAGCCGTGCCGCCATCTGCTTGAAGGCTGTTGACCGCACCAACGAACAAGGAGCGCTGCGTGGTGTCGTACTTCTTGATCGGCAAATTAATCGTGACATCATTCGAATAGGATACGAGACCGATACTGTTGTCTTTCCCTAAATTCTTTTGTCCTTTAAGCAGCGATTCCTTCAGTCGATTCAACGGTTCCCCCGCCATGCTTCCCGATACGTCTGTAACAAAGACAGCCGCGATTGGCTTGCCCCCATTTTTCTTGTCTTTCCACAATTTCTGTGCGGAGGCCAACAAGCTGCCTTTCACAACGGGCATTTCCGATTTATAATTATAGAGCTCATTGAAACCTTTTTGTTGAGCCTTCTTCTGATATTTCTCCTGCAACGCGAATTCTGCGAACTTCTTGACGATGTCCAATTTCCCTTTCGGCAGGTTCCCAATCGCATACAACGGATTGTCATGTCTAATTCCGAATGGTGTGAACACGTACTCATTTTTCAGCTCATCCGTATTGATGTACGTTTGATACTCCAGTACAAACCCATCCAGCACACCCGACTTCGCTGCATCACGCATTTGCGTCGTTGTCGAAGCGAGAAACGGGATATTTTCTTGGAATTTCTCAAATCCTTGAACTGCTTTATCACTTAACAAATTCGACTTATCGAATGTACTGAGTGCCGTTACTAGAAAATTAATTCCTGTAGAACTGGAGAATGGATCCGTATATCCCATACTGAACTCATTGTTCGAGATGGCTTCCGTCACCGTTTTGACATTTACCGCTCCGTATGAAGAGATGAGTGCATCATGCTTGGATTTTGAGATCACAATGCCTGGAACATTGCCCGCGAGTCGCTTGCTGATAAGCTCCGTCTTTACGCCGCTTGCTTTGATCATCTCGCCAAACAGCTCATTTGAAGGTGTATAGGCATCAGGCATATATTTGCCGGATCGGATATAATCCGCAGCTGTACCGGAAGCAATATTGCGAATCTTCACAGAGGCAGGCTTCCCGTTCACTTGGATCTTCGCATTATTGAACTCGGTTGCCACATCCGCCAGCCAGCTGTCCATGCCTGTGCCGCCTTTTTCCGTTGACGTGAAGATCTCAACAAATTGATTCGTCGTATTCTTCACTGTAATCGGGAACTTCGATATATCCGGCAGGGTATCGCCCACATCGGCTGGACTAATATCGATCTGACCTTTTACCGGAGCTTCGGTCGACACAGATACGTTCGCATAGAGTTTATTCAACTGCTTGGCCGCATCTTCTGTTGTAACCTGTGATTTGCTTTTCCCTAGGTTGGAGGTCAATGTCACCCCTACATAGATGAGGATAAATACGAAAATTAAAGCAAAGACAGATATCACTAACTTCTTCTTTCCCGCCATTCGCTGCACCTCTCACGCTTTATAGTATTTGGTTTGCTTGATTAATGCGTCCAATTCCTGCATGCATGCTAATTGTTCAATATCCTCAGGCTCCACATTGTCCAAGCTGGATATCTCAAGCAGAAGCCGATCCAACTTGACTAAGATCTCTTCATTATTCGTAAGAGCGTTTTTCATAGATGTGAGGTAATCGTTATATACTTTTGCTTTCTTCTGGGATAGTTCAATAGATAGGCCCGACATCTTGCGATTGACAACCCGGTCGAATTCAGTCTCGTCAAATACACTAAGTATGTTCAGGATATTTCGAATGTTTTGGTAGAATAAGTTCTCCACATCAAGTGCAACGGACGCGAACTTAGAGAAGCTTATTTCCGACTCGTTAAATCTCTGCTTCAGTACTTGGAAAAACGTACTCTTCCGCTTCTGCATCCGTTCCATCTGTTCCAGCCCAATGCGGATCTCTTCTTCAATACCCTTGGTTTCTCGATATTGGGACAGGCGTTCTACATACTCTTCATGCGTTCTAATTTCTTTCACAGGTATGACAACAGGCTTCTTGAACAAGAACTGATAGATTCCATTAATGAGAATCCATGCACTGGCTACAAGCAAGGTAATCCCCGTTGCTGTGGAGAGAGCGCTCGCTCCGATCTGCACGCCTAAGAAGCCTGGTGAGAGTACGAGGATATTTACAGCAGCTACCACTAGCATTAGACCTAGTAGCTTGATCACATTTGTGTTGGACAACATTCCATCCTCCTCTGCAAATCGTATAGGAACAAGTTACGTGTACGCTGGTGTATTAGATTTCAAATGCCTTACGATGGCGCCGTGCAATAGTCGATAAGGAGTTGTGATGTGTGTCATGAATGTCATCAGATTGTTCTAGAATGATTCCTTCTTGAACGAAATACGTATGGATCTCCATCCACTGGTTTTTCATCACTGCATTGTATCTACGTTGCATTCCAGAAAAAGTAACAAGCAAAATGCCATCCGATTTGCGAATCTCGTGTGGATAGAACTCGCCGCGTTCCAAGGCTTTGCGAATGGTCGCTCCCCCGCCATCAATCCCCCACAGCCGAGCTGCTTCCGATAATCCGAATACTTCATTGACACTGATCCCATTCGGCGAGTAAGAAGAAAGAGGCCCTTGAATCATCGCAAGTCCGGCTGCATCAAAACGCTGCTTATGCCTATGCAGGCATTCCCCATGATCATCATATGCCGTTACGGAAATGACTACTTCCCCATCATGTTCTAAGAATCTGCGAACCATGTGCAATTCCGTTAATGCTGTGTGCTGATCTCCAGCAGGAAATATGGATGCAGGCCACAGTCTTTCTCCATTCGGCAAAATGACCTGAAAACATGTTAGTTGCCCCATACATTCCTCCACGAATGTTCCAAGTTATGGTTCAATATTAAGAAAATAATACCATCGTCACGAGGTCGTGACAATGCAAATATTGGATGACAATGGCCTATAAGGAAGAAGTGCTTACCTATTTAATATATGAATCTAAGACTAAAGTCAGCATATCTTACTCAAGAAAGAACAAAACCCTCTACGAATAATAATCGTAGAAGGTTCGCTATTTGAAACCATAATCGGATTTGACATGGTAAACTATAATGTAAATTTCAGTATAGTGATGGTGATGTAATTGTCTATCATTTTACAAGCTACACAGGGTTTGTTACTGTCCACAAATCAAAAAAAATGCGAAAGCAAATGGCGAAATGACTGTTCTTATAAGCTTATCTATTCTATAAAAGGATCTATGTATTACCAGACCGAGAGAAGCGACATTTTCTTATCTAAAAATGAATTTATTCTTTTTAACCCGAATGAGTTGCATAGGCAAATTTCAGTGGATAATCATAAATTTTTAATAGAACTTGATCCACAATTTTTCAATCAACTGACGTCTGATATTTCATGTATTAAAGACAATATTTCTTTTGCTCTTACTGTTCAAAAACATCCATTAATCCAGAAATGGGTCCATTTTATAAATGATTATGTACAAATAGAAGAAGGTAACGAAAGTCATTCAGTAGAGTTATTTTTAGACCATAGCTTCACTCAGTTAGCATTAATAATATGTAAAGTTATGGTTGGTACACATTCGTCTGACATTAACATACAGCCATTTAAAGAAATTCACCCTGCACTATACAAAACAATGAACGTTATAAAAGAAGACTTCCAACATGCCTGGAGCCTAGATGAAATGGCAGGAATTTTAGATATAAGCAAATTTCAATTTGCCCATCTTTTTAAGGAGTACATTGGAATTTCGCCCTTTTCGTGGCTTCAACTATATCGCATTATCAGAAGTCAAGACATGCTTATCCATACCAAGAAATCGATTGTAGATATTTCATATAGTTGTGGATTTTCTTCCATCTCTGTTTATAATCAGCTATTTAAACGTCTCTACGGAATCACGCCTAGTTTTTTTCGAAGGAAATATGCGAAATAAATAGACAAACGAGCCGATAACCATCATACTTCCACAAAAAACAAAAATATACCGAATTTCCACAAGAGAGGATAGTGCGCCAAACAAGCTCAACGAGAGCACATTAGAACCATATAAGAGAACTGCATTGAAACTAAACGCTCTGCCTAATTTATTGACTGGTATCCATGTTTGAATAAGATAAACCCGTGCTAAACCAGAAATAGGAAGCCCAATAGCTGCGATCAGTATACCAATAAAATAGGTTGACAGATGAGTTGCAAATCCGAATACAAGGATACCAACACCCCATACAATAGAACCGATTAGATAAGTCGTGAGGGTCAGCTTTTTCCAAAGAAAAGGGATGACGATATTAACTGTAATCACACCAGCACCATACCACCCCATTAGAAGAGTGTAAAGCTGCTCACCATTATTTTGGGTTTCCAGTAGTTGTAACAATAATCCGACCTGCCATACCCAAGTATGAAAGAACACAATCAAAAAAGTTACAAACAACAATGTTCTGATCGTATATTCACCTTTTACCCAGTTAAAGAAATCTTTTATAGAGTTAAAAATACCATCAGTTTTATTCAACAAGTTGTCTGCAGCATCGTTATTATCTTTCCAATGAAGTTTTAAGATGAAAAATGCACTGATTAAATACGTTAAGGCATCAATTGTGAAGAAATGAATGATTTGTCCTGAATGTAACAGACCAATACTAAATATTGGCCCAAGCATTTGTACACCTCTTGTCACAATATCAAATAAGCTATTTGTAGCTGTTCGATCTTCTACAGAAGTAATGAGAGGCAACACAGCTCTGTAAGCTGGATTATAAAAGCATCCTAGACTTTGAATTAGGAAACTCACAACGATTAAATGCCAAAATCCTAAGAGATTCATTTGATAAATAAAGACCAATGAAAGAATAATAGGTACTCGTATAATGTCTATCCACAGTAATAAACGTTTTTTGTTTACGGAGTCAGCAATTACTCCGCCAGCTAGTCCGAATAAAAGGTATGGAGCAGCTTGTGTAATAGCCATAACTGTGGTCAGAATGCTGGATTGTGTTCGTTCATACGATAAAAAAAGGAAAGCAAGTCCTGTAATAACATTTCCTAATTGAGAAATCCCTGCTCCCGCCAAATAGAACAAAATCATTCGATTCTTCAGTACACTGCTATACACTGTCATCACCTCATTTAAAAAGTTACAGTGTATCCTTCTCTTCTTCTATCTTCATCTTGCTGCATTTTCTGTCAATATTCACTTACCTCAGCAATAAAATATAGTACGAGCAGATACGTTCTACCCTGGATGCTAGATATAAAAACAGATAAAAAAGGTCAACCAGAAATATCTGGCTGACCATATATTAAGCTACATAAATCAATTCGCCTTGGCATGTGCAATGATTTGATCTTGATTATTCCACAAGAGGTGACGCAAATTGGATTTGGATCCCTCGATGAAATAGAACGGAATCTGGTTCTGCTTCGCGATCTCCACACAGTCCCAGTATGCTTGATGCGAAGTTGCCGTAAGCAATAAGAACAGTGCGGACGAACGCTTCAGATCATGGAATATCCGCTTCGGATTTTTCCCATTCTCATGTACGAGAGTAGCCCCCGTCTCCGCCACTACCTCTTCGAACCATTTCTTCAATCCACCGACAATCGTAATCTGGTGGCCTTCTAGGAATGGCTCTGGCTTCTCATATTCCTTCTTCGCTTGTGCCTTCGCAGCACGTGCGACACTCTGAACTGCTGCGCCGCTGCTCGCTGTACGCTTCGCTTCCAGTTCGGAGATGGGCTGCGCCCGATATAAGCGGGACAGGCGCGCTACTTGCTTCCCAATCTCTACGTTAAATGAGCAAGGGTCCCCATCCTTCGGTGTACGAATGGCCACATCCCGTTCATGCAGCGGGAAGCGGTGCTGCGGGTCATTCAGATCGACGCAATACCAGGTAAAATGCTCTCCAAGGTGCACATAGCCATCATATTGAACAATGGAGCTGTTACTGTCATCCCCTTGAAGCAGCAGTTCAATCTCGTATTGCGTTGGATCATGCTGCTTCGGACGGCACAATACTCCTGCTTCGTGCTGCAATTGATGCTGCAGGACAAGACTTTCGGTAATATTAAACGTCTGTCCCGTCTCCAATACAATATACCCGCCATGATCACGACGGAAGAACGTCCCATTCAGCCCGCCCTCGTCAGTTACAGACAAGCCATCAGGGTAGGAGCCTTCTTCCAATGCCGCAAAGGGTTCTGCATACTCGCTGCCTTCACTTCGCTCCAGAACCGCAGTGCCGCTGCTTTCTAATGCGCAAGCCGATTCTGCGTACGGCATTGAATCATGGTGCTGCCGTGCATGTACACTTGCAGAACGCTCCTCGCATTCTTCCTGCTGAGCCAATTCCGAATGTTCACGAATGGAACCGCTTCGTTCAGCAGGATGCTCATTCCGTCTCTCGATGAATTGCTCAAGCTCATCAATGAGCGCAAGAGACTCTCGTATCTTCTGTCTTCCATCCTTGCCGGATTGGACGACCGTATTGCGAGCCGCATGAACGGTGTCTTCCACATCGGTATACAGCAATTGAATGATATCCTGAATAGAGGAAGTTAACGACTTGGGACGAAGTACCTCAACTGTCGCAGCAGCAGCGGATTTCTTGGCTTGTACAACCTGCCTGTTCAATTCATCGTTGTCCGCCCTTAGCGCGTTCACCTGTCTGCGCAGTTGGTTCAGCTTCTCCTCATGTCCAAGCAGCTCACTGCGTACGGACTGCATCTGTTCTTCTCTCGCGGCTAGCTCCTGCTGCATCAGCTCGGATTCCTTCTGCAGCTTGCTGCGCTCCTGACGAATCACTCGTAGCTCTTCGTTGCGCTGCGCAAGAATTGATTCCAGCTCTTGAATATGTAAGTCCTTATCCTGCTGTACTTGTCCGCTCTCCTGCTGAACAAGCTGAAGCTGAGCATCGATATCAGTCAATTGGCGATTCAGCCGATGAATCTGCTTCTCCGTCTTCCCCAGCGACAGTTCAGCCTGCTTGCGCAAATGCGTCTCATGGTTCAATTTCTTCTTCAATTCAATGATTCGCTGCTCCAATTCAAGTGAAGGTTCTGTGGATTCCACAGACGGCTCCACTTCTGCAGGCAATGAGGTGGACTCATCTGTCAAATGCAGGACGGTATTGCTGGAGCCTTCCGAGCTTCTACCCTCGCTCTCCAGTTCCTCCATGGACTGCTTCCACAACGCTTCCTGCTCTGTACGGCCTGGATGGAAATAAAGCGACCAATAATAATGCCAAAATCCATGTTCAGCAATAATTGCTTCACGACGTGCAAGGAACGATTCAAGAGTATTCTCCTCTTCCTCTTCTAGAACGATCATAAGCTGCTTTATCAACGAGGTAATCAGTGTATATTTACGATTAAAATGATCTTGTCTGGATTTTACGTATTTGCGTATCTCTTTAATAAATAAAATAGTGGGCATGCTTTTTGAGGTGCGAACCGAGGGTAAATGCAAATCTACCGCCATTTCTCGCCTTGCCGCACCCGACATTTCCTTAAACAGAGCTACTAACTTATCCATTGATATAGTCTGTGTCAGCTCTTCTTCTATAAAGTCTTTGTACTTTTGTACTTCTTCTGCTATTTCAGTTCGCATTGAAAACCCTCCCATGGATAAAAATCAAGATGTCTATCATCTGCCGTTCATTGAACTCGATGCAGTCCCTAAGAAGAGTTGTCATTTAAATTAGGATCTCTTAGAATACAGGTACTATTACTATAATTTATATCATAGAGAACATAGATTTCAACTGCTCTCACAAGAAAAGTAATCGCCCTTTTCCGCACTGCAACCGCCTTTTTCATCACATGCTGTCGATTTGTATTCCTTGACGTCAATTGAATGGTTTTTTCGTCGAAATATAGAAACTCTTCCGCGTGCTCGTCCATTTGATATAATGGATTCAAGAACGACTAAGGGACTAGGAGAGGAGTAACTAACATGGCTTATTTTGCAGCAATCTTGGAAATGCAGGATGAGAGTAAAAACTTGACGTATCGTCCACATCACTTGGAGTACTTGGAACAGCTCGGCAACGAGGGAAAGGTATTCGCCAAGGGGCCGTTCGGAGATGGCTCTGGGGGTATGGTCATTTATATTGCAGACAATGTGGAAGAAGCTAAGCAATTGGCTGAGAATGATCCCTATGTGCAAGAAGGCGTACGCAAGCTGGATTTGCGCGAATGGAAGCTGCAGCTCGTTCAGGCATAAACCGCTTCAGGATTCGCTTGCTGTACGAATCGCAATCATGCCCCACTGGGTTGTCCCGGTCGGGCATGTTCTTCTATAAGGGAAGGAGATGAACCCAAATGAATCAACAATGGAATGTAGGAATTGTATTATTCGATGATGTTGAGGTGCTGGACTTCGCAGGCCCTTTCGAGGTGCTGTCAGTTACAACCTATCCCGATCAAAATCCTGATACGACTGCGTTGAAGCCATTTCAAGTACGCACGGTATCGGCGCATGGCACTATGATTACCGCACGCAACGGACTGAAGGTCATTCCTGACTTCAGCTTCTCCAATGCGCCGCATTTTGATATTGTCATCGTCCCCGGAGGGCTGGGAGCAAGAAAACGGGAACTCCATAATCCCCATATGATCAAATGGATTCAGGATCGAATGCAGGCTGTCGATTTTATGACCTCGGTATGCACAGGAGCGCTGCTGCTTGCAGAGGCAGGTCTTCTGGATGGCAAGCGAGCTACGACGCACTGGGCCAGTTATGATTGGTTAGCGGATCAGTATCCAGCGGTTGAAGTCGTGCGAGACGTGAAGTATGTTGCAGATGGCTCCATCGTGTCATCCGGCGGGATTTCCGCTGGCATCCATATGGCGTTCTCCCTTGTCCAGCAGCTTCTTGGAGTAGAAGTCGCCCGAACAACTGCAAAAGTTATGGAATACGACATTCAGTTCGAGCCAAGCAGCGCAACATGAAGATCGACCGTTTACTATCTATTGTCATTCTCCTCATCAACCGCAAGATGGTACAGGCCAAGGATTTGGCTGACCGCTTCGAGGTATCGGTGAGGACGATCTATCGAGACATCGATACCATCAATCAGGCCGGCATTCCAGTCGTCACCTATCAGGGAGCAGGAGGAGGCATTGGCCTAGCAGAAGGCTACCGCCTCGATCGGAACCTGTTGACCAACGATGAGCTGGTCGCCATTGTTACTGCGCTCCAGAGCATCTCCTCCACCCATCCAAGCAGCGACAATGAGCTGCTGGTGGAGAAGCTGAGCAGTATCGTACCACCTGCCGATTCGGCACAGTTCCAATTGAGGACGCAGCAATTCATCGTCGACTTCTCCAATTGGGGCAGCAACGGTGTTCAGGAGCAGAAGCTGATGGTGCTGAAGGATGCGATTGAGCAGCAGCAGGCGGTTACCTTCACGTATTGCAATGCAGGCGGGAAGGTATCCTGCCGAACGGTAGAGCCCTATACGCTGGTGCTGAAGCACAAGCGTTGGTACCTGTATGCGTACTGTACGCTGCGTGCCCAATTTCGCTTGTTCAAGCTGTTCCGAATGAAGGATTTGCTGGTTGAAGACAAGTTTTTCGTCCGCCAAGAGGTCTCGATTCACGATCTCCCATGGGAGCAGGAATGGCATGCGCCGGAACGAACCGAGAGAATCGTCCTGCGCTTCGATCCAGAGGTACGCCATTTGGCCGAAGAATGGTTTGGCGTAGAGGATCTGCAAGAGGATGAAGCAGGGGCGCTTGTCGCATCCGTTCCATTTCCCGTAGATAATTGGCTGTATGGCTTTATTTTAAGCTTTGGGCAGCATGTCGAAGTGCTTGAACCGCTTCACATTCGTAACCAGATTGAACAGATTGCTTCTCGTATTGTTGAAAAATATAAAAAGTAAACTGGGAACCTGACAGAGAGTTGTCAGGTTCTCCTCTTTATAATGAGGCTATCAACGATACAGGAGTGATCAATAATGAGTCAATTGATATGCCAAAGCTGTGGAATGCCGTTAGCACAAGAGAACCAGTTCGGAACAGATAAGAACAATAAGCTTGTACAAGAGTATTGTATTCATTGCTATAAGGACGGGGCGTTCACGAATCCAGATCTCACCCTCGAAGAGATGATCGACATCTGCGTACCATTTATGGTACAGGACGGAATGGAAGAAGCCGCTGCCCGCAATATGATGCAGCAATTCCTGCCGAACTTGAAGCGCTGGAGCATCGCGAACGGGGATGAAGCAGCTTCTTACCAGCCGATCCGAATCGTAGAACTGGATACGATGAAGCTCGCCGGTATTGCTGCGCGTACGACGAATGCTAATGAAATGAGCGGCAATGGCAAGCTGGGTCCACTGTGGGGACAGTTCTGGTCAGAGCAGATTGCTGCACAGATTCCGAATTCTACAGATCCTGGAACAATATACGGCTGCTACAGTGACTATGAGAATGGGGCTATGGGCGAGTACACGACGCTGATCGGAGCTGCAATCGATCGGGATGCAGAGGTTCCTAGCGGATTGGAAGTTGTTGAAGTACCGGCAGCCAAATATGCCGTATTCACGACTGAACGCGGCCCTGTTACTGAGGTTGTTGCCCGTGCATGGCAGTCTATCTGGAAATGGTCACTTACCTCTGGCGAAGAGCGCACCTTTACTGGAGATTTCGAGCGTTATGATGAGCGTTGCACCAATCCAGAGGATGCACAGGTTGATATCTATATTGCGATCCGTTAAGGTTCGGCCTATCAAATCGATAACTGGAGGCTTCGATTATGATCACGTTAAATGAACAAACGCTTCTACGATATAAGCAATTTACAGATTGGACGGATACCTTGTATCACATCGATGAGCGCATCTGGTCACAACCAATTGCAGAGGGGAAAGCAACCGTAGCAGAGATCATCTCGCATCTAATAAATTGGGACAAGCACCTGCTATTTACCGTCATCCCTGCGATCCGGAATGGAGAAGGAATGGTCTTTCCTGATTTTGACCCATTTAACAAGATTGCTTATGATTATGCGAATTCAGGAGTTCCCCAAGCACAGCTTCTCGACGAATTCAAGCAATCTCGTCATCAACTCGTTGAAGCCCTATTAGCTGATCCTGACCTGACTGCCAAGCAGGTTGCCGCGAACGGTGCAGCAACCTGTCCATATACAGGCATCCCTTACTCTTTGCTGTATGTCATTCATGAATTCAACGATCACGACAATCATCACAAGAAACAAATTGAAGCGGTATTATGACAAATACAGCATGACACTTCCGGATTGTAACAATGCAGTAAGATGACAAAACGCCCATTCAATGGGCGTTTTCGTTTGATTACATAACCGTTCTAGGGTTGAACTGTACTTGGCAAATAGGTGGGCATCTTTACTTGCTTGATCATCAGCACGCCATCGAAATGTCGTCTAAGTTCCAATGGCATCGGCATCATCACCTGATAAGATGCAATCGACCTCTCGAACATCCATGAATTTCCCCGCTCATTTTCCCGATATCGCAAATCCATGAATACATATGGCTGTCCGGCAGCTGTAAGAATATCCTCCATCGATCCAGGAATCATCGGTGTCAAGTGAATCGGCTCCCTCGTATTCTCGGCTGCTTGCCCTTTGCCCATAAATAGACCGATAATATAGCTCTCCTTTTTCAGTGCTTCAGGCATAAGCTCACCCATACTCTTCGGCATCGAGTAGATAAGAGACTGGGCCTTGCTGATATGACCGTTATGTCCCCATACGATGATTTTTTCTTCCGGATATATATCAGTAGCCAACCATGCCAAATTGCTAGCCATGGCCCGATCCCGCCATTCCATAATGGACTGTGTTCCGCTATAATCGCCTTGCTCCGTTAATCGATTAGACTCGATGCTTAGTTCATTGAACTCCTGAATAACCCGAATGCGATCCTGAAGTGCGCGCTGCATCAGCTTGACGATATGCAGCTCATTGGGATACTCCCGCTGCAATGCGTCTGCATTGTCCGCTACAGCTTGCAGCAGTTCTTCGTACACCTTCATTAACACCGGCTTCGCCTTGCGATACCCGTTCAGATCCGTACTCATTCTCCATTTCTGAAGCTCTTGCTCCGCTTGTGACGCCCTATTCTTCAATGACTTGTTCGGTATCCAATCTGCATCCTGAAATAGCGAAGACTGCACCTGAATATCGAAGCCCGCAAGCCGCAGCGGAGCATCGTTTGCGTGTGTTGCCTTCATATAGTCGAACAGCGGCTTCGTCTCTTCCGTCCACCATACGCCAAATATAGATCGCTTCATCGTCTGCTGTGCCGCATTCTTATTCACTTGTCCCTGAGCAATTGCAGCATCGCCCAACCCACTCTCAAAGGCAACGATATTGTACCCAAGCGTCTGATGCAAATATTGAATCATTCGCGTTTTGGCCAAACTGAATTCAGCAACTCCATGCGAATTTTCGCCCAAATATACGATGCGCTTGTCAGCCAGCAGCGGAATTAGCATATCAAGATCGCTCATTTTATCTTGTACAATAGCCCCACCGTTCGGAGACCATTGTTCCGGTTGTATAGTGTTCCAAGCATAAGCATGATCTGCTGCCCAGCACTTCCATTCAGATAGTGCGGCTTGATAATTTCTTGCCGTCTCTTCTTGCTGTTTATGCACCGTCTCCACCGCAGTCCCTTTTATCGATAGGGAAGTATGTATCTCCGCTTTCTCCGCTTCTCCATGTACAGGCCCCTCCGCCATCACTACCGGATCATATGCAGACGAAAGCACCGTCAAGGTAATCAGTAAACCGAAGAAGCGTCGACGCCTTAAGTTATATTCGTGTCTCTTCACGGACTTCAGCTCCTTCCAATCCTCATGAAATCAATTCTCTGCTTGTGCTAATCATACTGAATCCGTTCCCTGACTTCTTGACAATTTGTGCTCTCTTTCCAATATTTCAAGGGGATATCAAACATAATTATGAGCCTGAAGTTCGGAAAAATTATGATTGTATATATCGGTTTGTAAAAGGAATCTACACGAAGCAGACAGGCGAACCTACCGTTTTCCCCACAAAAAATCCCCTCCGGTCTCCAACGTTTAAGTCCATCTTACTAGATGTCTTTTTTACGTTGTCTACCATGAGGGGATAATACCACAATAGTTGTCTGTGAGGCGGCTGCCCTTCCTGATTTAGTTAGGATTGCTGGACATATTGAGCGAACTTCTGATAATCGCTCTGCTTGCATTCCAGAACAAGCTTCGTGCCCTGCTCCTCATATTCAGTCGCAAGTACATGTGCATGCTCGTTCAAGTAAGAAACATGCTGTCCTTTGTGATAGGGAATGAGCATCTCACACTTCACGTAATTGCGGAACACCTTGCCGCGAATCGCCGTGACAAGCTCATCCAGCCCCTGCGTGCCCTTGGCCGAAATATACAGGGAATTGTCCTGCGATTCTGGGATTTCGCCATTCTTCAAATCGATCTTGTTGTAAGCATAAATCATCGGAATCTCCTCGATCCCAATTGGTTCTTTTCATAACAAACTTATTTTCTTCTGGATAGCGACAAAATATCAACCTCTTAAACCGGTAGCATTAGTACAAGAATAGAACAAAGAAAATATAGAGAAACTCCTGAACATTATTTGTTATCAATTTTCTCTTAATATTTCAAGCGTCTTCACGAATATTTATCTTAATAGTAGTATATGGTAAATTATTAAACACAAAAAACTAGTAACAGGAGTTGACACCCTCAACATAGTATATTATCCTAATATTTGGAATTCATTAATTATTTTCTCACCCTAGACTCCAATTAGAAATCAATAAGGAGATGTATAGGATGAACAAGAAATTAGTTACCGTATTAACTTCAGTATTTTGTTTTTCACTGATGTCAGTGACTGCTTTTGCAGACACAACAACTCAAAGCTCTCTCGGAAAGTACACTGTAAAGGGTGAATTGAGTGTATCAAATCCAATTTACGCAAATCCATCAGCTTATGCAAAAACCTGGGTTCATGAAGGAGTCTCCTTGTACTCCCTTGAAGCAAAAGTCACCGTAGTTAATAGCGATAAGACCAGCGTTTCTAAAACAAAAAGTGGAGAATCAACAGATAAAGTCCAGACTGATAGTCAATATGCAAATACCTTTTCATCAAGTGATGTAAAATTTTACGGCAGTCATAAGGTTCAAGATAAGAATGTAGGCACTTGGCAGGATGGTACTGATTACAAGTTCTAATATATGTTGCAACTCTCAGGAGAATCTACACTCCTGAGAGTTGGTTTATACGGAGGAATTATGAATTATAAAGTCCGACTCATAATATTCATTTTTCTAGTAGTTATGCTGACTTCCTGTTCCCGCATCACAGATATGGATGTTCAATATTCCAAAGTAACCGACAACCAACTCGGATATGGTATTCAGATATTAAACACTAATAATGAAATAATAAAAGAATTTAAACATGAAGTTAGTGAAAACTTCGACTTTAAGGTCAGATTTTACAATAGATCCGGTCATCCAAATCAATTCAAATTGATTATGTTACTAAATTATTTAGAAATAGATTATACTTCTACTGATAAACTATTTAACAATAATGAGTATTTTTTTCTTGAAAATGATGCAGACATTGTAATTCCTTTGTCAATCCCTGTTACTTACAAAAACCATTCATTCGCTCCATTAATAGTGTCAGTGGTTGCTGGACCACAAAAACATGCTGGTGACTTAGGTGATACTTCTGATTTTTATGGAGTTAGCCAAAGAATTGATTTAACTCAACAAGATAATATGTTGAAACCGTTCGAATCGAAATCTATAAAATATTCAAGTAATACACGTGTCCTTATCTCTAAAGACCCTTCCAATGTATATGAAGGTATATTAATCAATCAAGACAATTACTCTGAAAATGAGTTTTTTAGACTCCCTCCAAATGAACTAAAAACAAAACCAAATGAAAATGTCAAACTGAATGTAAGGGTAAATGGTCTCGCAAAAGATTATCTAGCTTTTTTCTTATTAAATTGGAAACAAATCGAAGTTAACGAGAATGAAAATTGGTGGTATTTAAGAAATCCAGAGGGAGATACAGCATATAAAGAAATAACGATTAAAGCACCAGAGCAACCAGGGAAATATGAAATTAGTGCATACTTGGTATCTAACCCTTGGCTTATTAGAGACGACGATAACAATGTTTCTTTCACTATAGACACTTCTTTTAGATTTACATTACATGTGGAGTGATTTATATGATCAATAGGTATTTAAAAAATATTATTTACAATAAAGGACCTGTTGCTTTGATAATGTTAGGCTTTATTATTAGCGCCACCGTAATCATTACTGGATTAAATATTAAAGATGGAATCAAAAACAAACTTTTAGAAACATCATATGGTCCAATTGAAAATATAAATTATACACATGTTAATTTTTCAAAAATGAAATATGAATTTATTAAACCAACTCTATTAAAATTATCAACTATCGGCGCAGAGTTTGCAGAAATACACGTAGGCCTAGATAATGGATTAATTGGGACTGAACAGAATAAACATGTTCTAATCGCTGTGAACTACAAGGAATATCCTGAATGGAAGCTTCCTTTGCTTTCAGGAAATATTATTAGTCCAAGCGATATTCGCGACCAAAAAAAGTACATAATGATCGGACGTAATATATATAACAAATTTTCCAAACAAATCACCAACAACTCCCTCCTTATAAATGGATTGGAGTATAAAATAATCGGTGTTATTGGCAAAAAAGACAAGCAAACTGCATGGGATGATAGTATTTATTTACCAATTTCAAGCTTACCAGACAAATTTCTATTCACTCAACCAACTTATAATGTTTTGATAAAAACCAATGGCACTTCTCCATCAAAAGTAACTGAACTGATTCAGCAATATGCCTCGAAGACTCCTAATATAACTATTAATGTTTCAAACATAGCTGTAAATTCTCAATATCAAAATAGTATTTATGGAGTATTAATTGTTGGCGGAACAATACTTTTAGTAGCTATACTAAATCTCATTAATCTATCTTCTTTTTGGTTGTACGAACGACATCGTGAGTTTTCCCTGAAGATGATTTTAGGAGCCACAAAAGGTAAAATTATCTTGGAAGTTATATGTGAATTATTCATTATGACTGTTGCCTCTGTATCAATTGCTTTACTTCCTGGATTGGCTTTCAGCAAAGCATTGGTATATATTTTTGATATTGATTCTATTATTTTGTCTCTCTCGAACATCTTATCAACTTTCCTTCTTCTTTTTCTTAGTACTGTAATTAGTGTAATATGGCCGTTAAAAACAATTATAACCCCTGATTTTTCTAGAATCACCCGAATGAGATGACGTAAGAAGGTGAATAATTCATGAACCTAAAATATCTATATAAATACAATATACAATATAAAGGTCGATGGTTTTTCGTAATGTTGCAACTCATTATAAGTATCACATTTATTAATTGGGGGGTACATTCGTATATAAGCAGTTATAAATTATATAAGAATGTGCTCTATATATCTCAACACAATGATGTTCGAATTTTTGTGAATAATGAAAATGAATCTAAATTACGCTCATTCTATGACTTTATTCAAGACCTGCCGGAAGTAACTTCTATTGCCACATATCTCAATAGAACAAATTATATTCCTGAACTTAAAACCGACACTGAGCTCTTTTTTGTTAGTAATGAACTTTTATCCAAATACCACTTAGAGCCTTTTCAAAGTTCAACAGACATATACATTAGTGAAAATCTTAATAATACAAACTTACAAAAATTGAATCTCCCTATCGCTGATGATAAAAAACAAACTGTAATACATCGTGAATTCAATATCAAAAAAAACCTTTCTTCAAACATAATTCTATGGAACGGAGGAACAACTTCACTTCAAGGAGCGATTTATGACAAGCAAAACTTCATAATTGCTCCAATCCAAAACGAACAGCTTAATGGAAAAAAATATATCGAAAGAATGTCCTATAACTCTATTATTACCTTACAAAAAAACTCTTCATTCGAACAATTTAATTCAAAAGTCAACGAATATCTTTCATTAAATAATATTTCAGCTAAAGTTTATACTATAGAGCAAATGATTGACCAAATAAAAAAACAAAACTCAACACTTATTTTTATTTCTATCTCATTAGGAATTATATTAACATGTCTTTCCATGATCGGATTTATCGGAATCATTTTTATGTCAATAAAAAAAAGGCTAACTGATTTAGCTATTTTGTATATACATGGCTCAAGTATTTCAAAATTATTACTTTCTTTATTTTTTGAGTTCACATGTCAGCTCATTATTGCTTCATCTATTTCCTATTTTATTTCTTATTTGTTAACTCATCTGATAAACGATACACCAATATCTCTTTTAACGTTTGGGATTTCATCCTCTTTGTTCTTCATTATTGGAATAATCATTACATTTTTTATTAGAAACAAATTATCTCGTACAGAATTAATTCGCAGCATTAAAGAGGTGTATTAATGTGGAGAAACTAATAATCGATAGTATTTCAAAAAGTTTCAATAAAAGAGAAAAAAGAAATATACTGGATGGAATAAATTTCAAAATCACAAAAGGGGAAATGATTGCAATTACCGGACCGTCGGGTTCAGGAAAATCTACATTACTTAATATAATTGGTTGCATAGATTTCCCTGATGAAGGCTCTATTTACGTAGATAATATTGATGTCAAAAGCCTGTCAATGAAAGAAATAGCTCTACTACGAAATCAAACATTCGGATATGTATTTCAAAATTTCTTACTACTGCCTCAATATACCGTATACGAAAACATTGAATTGCCTCTTTATTACCGAAAAACAAACAAAAAAACACAAAAAAAGGATATAATGGAAACAATACAATATCTGGGTTTATCTGCACTTTATAATAAGTATCCTTCCGAGTTATCTGGAGGACAACAACAAAGAGTTGCTATTGGTCGTGCCTTAGTTGGAAAACCGGATATCATACTTGCGGATGAACCTACGGGCTCACTTGATCAGGAAAACGGTAAAATGGTGCTTAATTACCTAAAAGACTTAAATTCAAAAGGCAGTTCTATCATTATTGTAACACATGATCACTTTATCGCTAATCAATGTAATCGTATCATAAATCTTGTAGACGGAAAAATCAAAGACATATAGAAAGTGAGTGAGGAAAATAAGAAAAATAGTTATCATTTCACTTTTGATAAGTACTTTGTTATTAGGATGTAGTCAAAATAAAGAAGTTAAAAATGACGAAAAATTAATCATTGGGCTAGTTTTTGGAGACACAAATAATGAAGAATTCCAACGTAGATTTGTAGAACCATTTTTAATTTTACACCCAAATGTTGATATAAAAGTCGTATCTGCGATAACAGAAGATCCAGCGACTCATAACCCTAACGGCCCTTATCAAAATGTCGTAAATTTACTAACAGGTACTGAGCCGGTTGATTTATTATTTATGGATTCCTCATTATATCAAATACTGTCTCAACAAAATCAACTTAAGGAGTTATCTCCCTTTATCAATAAGGATAAGTTTGATATTAATTCTGCTAAAACTTCAGTTATTGATTACTTGAAACAACTTGGAAACGGAAATTTATATGGCCTATCTCCTTCCTTTCAAACAAAGGCTGTTTTTTATAACAAAATGTTGTTCCAAAAAGCTAATCTTGAACCTCCTCATGATTTAATGACTTGGGAGCAATTATTTCAAAAAGCAGAACTATTATCTTTACAACTAAAAGAGGATAATATTTATGGAATAAGCTTTGACAGATACAACGACTCTAACTATTTCAATATTATAAACAACTATTTATCCAGTTTAAATGTGAGAATGTATGATATAAACCAAAAGAAAATGACAGTTGCAACTGATACTTGGAAGGAAAGCTTCCAGCTAATTGATTCATTATTCCAAAAGAACATTACGCCAATAAAATCTGAAGGAGAAGACCTATTTCTTAACAATAAAGTTGGAATAATCATAGAAAACTATAATTATTTTAATTCACTAAAAAAACAAATGCCCAGCAATTTTGACATAGTTACTTATCCAATTCATACCGGATCTCCTCATGTAGGAAGTGAAATTACTTTTAGCAACATTATCGCCATTAATGCCAATGCTAACAATACTGAAGTAGCATGGGAATATCTCAAGTTTATTCACAGCCAAAAATGGGCAAAATCAAATAAAGACATACCTAGTGAATTATTTACATTTTATAATCACAAGGAAGATACCGTATATAATATCGATGCTTTCTATAAGTTGCAATCTTCTATATCAGCAAATTATCAAATGGACTTATACAATAATTTCAAAATAATTAATGATATTAGAATGATAATCACCGAAGGGAACAAACAAATAGAATCTGCAAGGAATAAAGAAAAATCAATCACAGAAGCACTTAACGAATGGGAAGGTTCAGGAAATGAATTATTGAATAGAAATACTAACTAATTTTTTCTATTCTAAATAATTTTGATCTTCTTGCAAAGTCACTTCGCCTCCTATTCGAAGTGACTTTGCATTTAATCACTACTTTTTCACATATTGAGCGAACTTCTGATAATCGCTCTGCTTGCATTCCAGAACAAGCTTCGTGCCCTGCTCCTCATATTCAGTAGCAAGTACATGCGCATGCTCGTTCAAGTAAGAGACATGCTGTCCTTCGTGATAGGGAATGAGCATCTCACACTTCACGTAATTGCGGAACACTTTGCCGCGAATCGCCGTGACAAGCTCATCTAGCCCCTGCTTGCCCTTGGCCGAAATATACAAGGAATTGTCCTGCGATTCCGGTATTTCTCCATCCTTCATGTCGATCTTGTTGAAAGCATAAATCATCGGAATATCCTCGATCCCAATTGCCTTCAGCGTCTCATTCGTAATGTGAATGTGCTGCTCATACTCCGGATTGGAGAAGTCAACAACATGCACGAGCAGGTCGGCTTCTCTCACTTCCTCCAGCGTAGAGCGGAATGCCTTCACAAGATGATGCGGCAGTCTGCTGACGAAGCCAACCGTGTCGGTCAGGAGGAATTCCTTCTTATCCTCCAGCTCAATGTTGCGGACAGACGTTTCCAACGTTGCGAACAGCATATCCTTTTCAAATACGAATTTGTCCTTCGATCCCGTAAACTTCTCTACCAGTGCATTCATGACTGTGGACTTGCCCGCATTCGTGTAGCCGACAAGCGATACGACAGGGATCTCAGTCTTCTTCCGCTTCTTGCGTTGAATTTGGCGATGCGCTACGAGCGTTTCCAGCTCCCTGCTCATGGCTGTAATTTTCTCTTCAATCCGACGGCGATCCAGCTCAAGCTTTGTTTCACCCACGCCCTTGTTCTTCGTACCGATACCGCCGCTCTGGCGGCCAAGTGATTCACGCAAGCCAACAAGACGCGGTAGCATATACTGCAGCTCTGCCACCTCGACCTGAAGCTGCGCCTCACGAGTCTTCGCGCGCTGTCCGAAGATGTCCAGAATGAGCAGCGTCCGATCCACGACCTTGCAGTCCAGATCGGCTTCCAGATTGCGCAGCTGCGAAGGCGACAGCTCATCATTGAAAATAACAAGATTGGCTTCTTGCTGCTTCAGCATGATCGTAATTTCCTGTATCTTGCCTGTGCCGATGTAATGCGATGTATTGATGCGGCTCAGATTCTGCGTCACTGTCCCGACTACTTCCACATCACATGCGCTCGCCAAGTTCGCCAGTTCCTCCATCGAATATGCAAAGTCTGGCTGATGATTCATATTCACGCCGACCAGTACGGCCTTTTGCGCTTCGATTGTTAGTTGTTCCATAAAGTTATTCCTCCATGTTTCTGTTTATTTTGTTCCTATCATGCTTGGTTCTCATACAACTTGATGCACAAAAAAAGCACAGGCATCCCGCCAGTGCTTGGAGTAATCGTATCAATACTGGATCGCAACCTTCTTCATCCTATTACACATAGGATCCTTGAGGCTAATTAGATCGAACTCCCTCCTTGATAGGGGCGATTCAATCCAATTGGAACAACCCAATGGCCAACTGTACAGTCTGAAGCTATACCGCTGTTCGCAGTTAACGCTGCCAGCATCCACTGATGCGCACATCTGTATTCGCATTATCAGACACATACACCCCAATTGCCCCGAACCTGATAACACGATCAGGAACAAGCAAATACATGCGACGACAATGCTCAAAGAGACATAATTCTCTCCTTAAATAGCGGCAGGCAGACACGTACAATGGGCACAACAAAAGAGGGTAGGCACGATCCCTCCCTCTTCTGTCGCCAACCATCATATTAGGTTCCGTAGCAACAAGGCAGACCAATCCCGATTACTCTGCACACAGGCAGAGCTAATGAGCACTATTCAGTTAGTGACACATGCGTTCAATCGGATTCTTCCGAAGCGGAAGTTAGCTGCCTTATTTACCACTGTGAACCCTCCGTTCTGTCAAAGTTATCCTCATCCTAACACAGCCAAAGTATTGAAGCAAGTAGTTATCTGCACAAATCTTATTCTCCTAGATTCATACAACTAACTAGAGCTAAGGACAAAGGCATCGAAATCGATAGAAAAATCGGATTTATTCTCGTAATACATGCTGTATGTACCAGGCGATAGCGTAATGGACGGAGTGCTAAAAGTTCCGTTGACACTAACCGGGACAAAGCTGCCGTTATTATTATTGTGCAGGATGAAGTGTGAAGAGATCGGTTTTCCATTGTTCGAGCTATCGGATGGGCTTTGGAACACGCGGAACGTAATCGTATATGTCGTATTGAGCGTGAAGGTTCCCTCTACCTTTCTCATCGTGCCTTCTTTATTCAGGTTCCGATGCCAAAAACGATAAATTACATTATCTGAAGCAGTCTGTTCCTGAGAGACCGATGGGGTCGATCCGTGAATTGCATCGTAACTCGTCTGGGCAAAGGCAGTCTGAGAAAGCATCGCAACACACGAGATCGCAAGCAACAACGCAAATGCTCTTTTCAATTGTATCCACTCCATTTCAATTCATTTTTGTAACAATATAACAATATTGTTTTGTTACAGAAAGTATTCCTGTAATACAATGATTTACATTTCAAAAACGAATGTAAAGTTCCTTAACTGGCTACAAACAAAAACACAGGCCTCCCGCCTGTGCTCTGAGTAATCGCTATATGTCGGTATATGGTGAAGCAAGTAATTATATGTACAAAATAATCGTCAGTGCTTCGACGTGCCTGCTACATTTCCATACATGACAATGGTTAGTACCATGTCGAAAATTTCTGAAAACCGGTAGCGGCTCTCAGCCAGGTAATCCATATCGGTCAGCGATTCGATCGCTGCAAAGATGATATGTGCCACAACGCCTTGATCGATATTCTTTCGAAAATAGCCTTGCTCAGCACCGTCCTCTAATACCTTCACCAAATGATTAATAATGACGTGCTTGCGCAAATTCTGAAATTTCTCATATAAAACGGGCACGCTGTGCTTTATATCCTCGATCGCAGATCGCTCAATACCGTTTAATCGTTCAACCATCAAGGTCATAAAGGTACGCAGCTTCTCTTCGGGTTCCTGCTTGCTCGCAAGCAGCTCATGAATGTCTGCCTCAATTTCTTGAAATAGCTTCTCGATCACGATTTCCAGCAAATCGTACTTCGAATCGAAGTAGCGGTACAGCGTAGCCTTGCTCATGCCAATCCCCTGAACGAGATCGTCAACGGATAAATTGGAGTACCCGTGCCGAAAGAACTGGGGTGCAGCATGCGTTAACAGTCTCGCTTCCGTCTTTTTGCTCATGTCAAGTTCCTTCCGAAATGATAATGATCAAATGATATGAATTAATTTCATTCTAAACAAGGGCAGCAATTAACGCAATCGGAAGCAGGATGACATAAGGAATGATCAGGAACAGGGTCACCTTCCAGTCCCCCGTCAATCTTCGCAGCAGGAGCGGTGCAAGGAGCCAATACAACTGAGCGGTGTACAAGCCTGGAAAATATTCGCCGAAATAAAGGCTCCAAGTGGTGTGTGCGATGGCATTGCCGAGCGCTCCATAAGCTGTAAAGAACAAAACGGGAATAAGAAGAACGGGCTTACGCCGGACAAAGGCAAAGATAGCGGCAAGAGCGAAACAGGAATAGGAGATCATGTTCAACACAACAAAAAATTGCGCGGTATAGGGTTCTCCACCATAAATAAGAGGAAAGCGGGTTGAAAATCCGGTAGAGAATTCTTCGGAAAAATGGATGAACTGCCAAGCCAGTACGCCGAAGTATAGTGGCAGGATTTGCAAGGGTTCAATGCATTCGATTTTCCTCCTGTATAACGTAATAAAAATCGAGTATGCAAATACGATCCCAAGAGCAAATGTGACGATCAGCTCATACCCGGAACTTAGATAGCAGAAGAGCAAAAACAGGAAAGCAGACAGAACTGTGGCGACTACAAAGTCTTTTTTCTGAATCCAAACCATGCAAATCCCTCCCTATTTTGAAACTAATTATACTAATATAGTTTCATATTATCATTTTAGGTTATGAAAAATGAGCTGTCAATTGTATCTTGCCAGTATAATTCAGCAGGATTTTTTGCCCTAGACAATAACGCTAAATTAATGAGATTTTGTATTTACAATATACACAATAGAAATTAATACAAATCTTTTCTGTTTAATGCTTTAGATTTTATCTACAATGGAGCTATTCATAGAATAATAACAACTATTTCAACTAAAAGGAGTCGCACATGAAACATACTTTAAAATATGGAAGTGCTTTTCTATCACTTTTACTTATGTTCGTTTTCTGTAGCCATCAACTAGCATTGGCTGGAGAAGTAAAATACAAATATGATTCAACGGGGAAAGTAAAACTGGTTAAACAAGGAGATCACCAGTATGAGTATCATTACGACGGCAACGGAAATTTGTTAAAAAAAACAAAGCAAACAGCAGTTAATTTGTTGGAAAATGGAGATTTTGAATATTACTCAGGTAGCTTGGGGCTAGCGGATAGTCGGGGAAATTATGAGCAAGACGGAGTTATCGGAACCTACGGGATTGAGGAGAACAAAGTAATGGCTGGCAAGCGTGCTCAAAGGTTGGACGCCTCCTCTTTAAACGGCAAAAGCATGAGCCTCATGCAGACGGTAGCTGTCGAGCAAGGTAAAAATTACGTTCTTCATAGCCATATTAATGTCGAAAAGATTTCCAATGCTAAAGTAAATCTAACTCTTGGGTTTTACGATGCCAATGGTAAAGTCGTTGGGTGGCCCGCTAGCGGCAGTATTAATGATGATACGAAAGGCGAGTTCTTCGTTCTGTCTACGAACGGAGTCGTTCCTCAGGGAGCCGTCAGAGCTGCCGTTCAAGTCAACATCATTGGCTCAAATGGTACAGGCTCAGCTTCGGTCGTTGTCGATGGCATGCATTTGACTTATTCAACTGAACCTAATCTCTTGGCCAATAGCGGATTTGAGAGCTACACAGGTTCAACTGGATTGGCAGATGGCTGGTGGAATTTTGCGGAAGACGGAGTTATCGGAACCTATGGGATTGAGGAGAACAAAGTAATGGCTGGCAAACGTGCTCAAAGGATGGACGCCTCCTCTTTAAACGGCAAAAGCATGAGCCTCATGCAGACGGTTGCTGTCGAGCAAGGTAAAAATTACGTTCTCCATAGCCATATTAAAGTGAAAAGATTTCTAATGCTAAAGTGAATCTAACTCTTGGGTTTTACGATGCCAATGGTAAAGTCGTTGGGTGGCCCGCTAGCGGCAGTATTAAAGGGAAAAATGGTTACTTTTATTTTACGGCCAGGGGAGTAGGTTCGGATTATAGAAGCGATAAAGGGTGGATGCAATAAGTTCATTTTCTTCTGGAGAGCGGTTGTCCTTCTCTGAGAAGGAACCTGTTTGGTGGGCTTGTTTAATCCAGCGATCCAATGCAGATGCACTCAACTCATACTCACTTACAATGTCTGCTCTTGATTTCCCATTCTCGTATAGCTCAACCATCTGTTTCTTGAAATCATCTGTAAATGTTCGTCTTATTCTTGGCATAGTAGATCCGCTCCTTGTTATGATGTGTTAATTCTACTAGCCCTTAATTTTTCTGTCCAACTAAGTGTAGCCGATCTACTAAAGCAAATGTTCCACGCTGCGGAAGGTATAAATATTGTTGGCCTTCGGATAGTTTCAGATAAGGAATATCCCACATCCACCCCTTGCCTAGTGGCGAACGATCATCTTCCTCTAGCTTGCGGGTAGACTGTTTATAAGTTCTTTCATTGTAGTAGATATCATCTTTACCACGCGAACTATCATACACACGACGCAATTCGAAGTCCAAACCATTCGGTCCAGGAAGAACGAGATCAGTTTGCTCTACATGCAGAGAACCGTCGACTGTCGAAATATTCTCGCCAACGCTCCCGACTGAATACGGTGCGTGATCGAACTTCAACTCTCTTTGCTTCAATGCAAAGCTATCATAGCTCGAAGACGATGACAGGGATCGCTTGGAGCGACGAAATTTAGGAATCTCATACACAGAGTCCGTGACGCTTGTTTCCTTAACATCCCCGTCACTCTCCACTTTCGACAAATAATCATACACACTTGTCGTTACTGTAGTCGTATCATACACGCTTGTCGTTACTGAAGGCTGCTGTTCTGCAACATGAGGATACAAGCGGTTCATATATTGCTCGTACGAGCCTCCGCGCTGTTTCTCCAGCAGCCCCTCATAGATATGGTGCAGTAGGTATCCTTTCGTTACTTCTCCGTATACCCAATCACCATCAACTTGAAATTTTTCAGCTACTGAGGAAACTGTAATAATATCTTGCGGATCAAGATCCTTAGGCTGTTGGCTGTACACAGCATCCGTAACTGAAAGATTTGATAGCTCAGTATCGGATGACATCACTTCTTGTGCAGAAGTAAGTGGTATGCTCGTAAACGCTAAAATAAATGTTAAAATTAGTGATATGTACTTTTTCACGGTTTTTCTCCTGTTCAATTAAGTATTTTGCTTATATGTATCAAAAAACACCTCAATTAGATGAATAGAGATTACATCATTCACTTTCTCTTTTCACGCCTAATTAAGTTGCCATTTTCATCATAGTAATGATAAATGATTCTACCGTCTGGATATGTTATCGTTTCCATCTTGTTGCCGGCATCGTATGAATATATCGTCGCATGTGCTTCAGTATCATAATGGATGGATATCGTCCAATTCGTACTATCGCATTGATTAGTACCGTTCGTATTAATTACAAAATATAAAACCCCGCCTTCGCTTATCGGCAGTACGATATCATGATCCACTCCAGCATCATTGTTATAATCCAGCTTCGCCTGCCAAACGGGAGTGAAGCCGTTTAAAATGGTTGCTTTGACACCATCGCCACATGCTGTATTACTTTTGGCTGCATGTCCGCTCACACGCACCGAGCCTGACTTTGGAGCCACCCATTTTCGGACGGAATCAGACTTATCGGGATGCTGCATATTATGTGTAATGATCGAAAACGGATATTTTCCTCTCCACAGTTTTTCGCTAGAGTCCCATTCCATATCCTCATATTTGGAGTCTTCCAATTCTTGATAATACCAATTAGACTGCCCTTGTGCCGGACTAAATCCAGAAACGGATGAGTAAGTTAGATCAGCATTTGGTACCATATAAGTGATATGCGAATCCCATGATGTACCGTCACAATCCGCATTGTCATTCGAAGCTACTAGAAAACGCAACTTATCATCTGCATGAACGGTCATATCATGTTGGACTTGGAGGCCTTCTGCATCATCAAATCGAACAGGCGCCGACCATACGACTTTGTTGTTTTTCTGAATGGATGCAATGATTCCATTTCCGCACTTCGTGTTCTCCTTGGCCACCTTTCCCGAAATTCGGATCAGTCCGGATTCCGGTGCGGTCCAAGTTCGTACAGAGCTTAGATCGGTTGGATGATGAAAAGAACGGCCAATGAGCGAATATCGATTCCCCCCCTTCCACACCTCCTCCTTCCCATCCCAATTTAGAAAGGAAAAAGTCCCCTCCTTACCCTCTTCATAATACCAATTGTTCTGTCCTTGAACGCCACTAAATCCTTCAGACGCAGAATAGGCTAATGAAGTGTTCGCGTCTAGATAAGTGATGCTTGGATCCCAATAGGTACCGTCACAATAATTGTTCTGTTCTCCCTTATTCACGATAAAGTAAAGTGCTTCACCAGAATTCATATGCGTCTCGTAGTTTGTCGTTACCCCATGAATCTCGTTATACTCGATATAGGTCGTCCAAAGTAATCTCGTATTTTTCCGAATCTCTACTCTTACGCCATCCCCACATCCGGGATTACTCTTTGCTACGCGTCCATTTATTCGAATCAAACCACTCTTGGGAGCTACCCATTTCCTTACAACATCTGTTTCATCTGGATGATGAACATTTGCTGCAATCATCGTAAAAGGATGACTCCCCCTCCATAGTCGTTCAGATTCATTCCACTTCAAATCAACATACTGTTTCCCATTCCATTCCTGATAAAACCATTGATTCTCCCCTTGAATGGAACTGTAGTCTTTACTAGATACATATGTATTTTTGTCTTGTTGAGCAAAGATGCTGTTCTCGCTATAAATAAAAATAAGAATGAAGAATGCAAGCATTATCGTAATTTTGATATATGCCCCTTTTGAGCGCAAAATAATCCTGAACCCTCCTTTTTTATACGATTAATACCTGATTATAAAGGAATCTAAAAGAACTCTAATATTGGTTCCTATATGCCCATAGATTCATATAATAGCATTATTTTCCCTGCTGCACATTTATTATTTATTAGCATTAATTTGTGAAAAATGGACGTTTGATGACCCTTTCATCTGTAATGCCGACAACTTAAATTATGTTTTTAGCAGTATCTACAGTAACTATTCTTTCACTATCTTTCTCTGTACTTGATTGCCATTGGCATCATACTCTATTTCAGCAATCTTTCCATTTGGATAGATGATTCGCTTTACTTCATTACTTTGATTATATTCATAATGAACAAGATTAAGATTTCCTTGAGTGTTAAGTAGTCGTAGCTTTACCTGATCTATGTCCAAATAAGCCCCAACTTCTCCACCCACCGCAAACCGGATACGAATGGATGCAACATTCGGCTGAACAACAAACCGAGTATAATGTGCTTTCCAATTCCAAGCTCCATTTCCATATACGTTATGAATTTCCCCTACGTTATTCCCTTGTGCGTCTGCTTGGATAATACTTACTGAAGCTTGTCCTTCAGGCAAATAATATCTTAAGTAGGAACTAAATTCATAAGCTGATCCTCCAAGAACAGGAATAGGATCCGATAAAACATACATAAAAGATTCCTTGTCGTTTAATCCATTGAATAATCGATAATGGTATTTCCCATCTACAGGTTCATATGGGGCTATTGTAGCAAATGGATTCGTGCTGGTACCGTTCCTCCATACTGTCTCCCAAAAATCAGGTAAATTGTTAGAATTCTCGTCTTTCTCAAATCCCTCGTTAATATCAAGCTGAGTTAACTCGACCTTATCAACATCCAAATAAGCACCGACTTCGCCACCAACTCCAAATCGGATGCGCATAGACTTGGTGTCTGGATTTAGAATAAAGCTATTGTTTTTTTCATTCCATTTCCACCCGCCGTTATTGTAAGTGTAATGAATTTCCCCATTGTTATTCCCTTGTGCGTCTGCTTGGATAATACTCATCTCAGCTCGTCCCACAGGCAAATAATATCTTAGAAATGCTTTAATTGTATAAGCTGATCCACCCGTAACAGGAATCTGATCAGATAGCACATACTGATAAGATTGTGCATCGTCGTCCCCATTGTATAACCTATAATGAAGTTTACCCTGTACTGGTTCGTATGGAGCTAATACTGCGTAAGAATTCGAACTTTCCCCGTTTCGCCAAACAACTTCCCAAAAATCAGGCAACTGATTATGGTTGGAATCCCTCTCGAAATCACCATTTATGTCAACCATATTAGAATATGAACTACTGTTTACCTGATTAGCAACAGTCCCCAAAGCCATTGCAACTTTTGTACTTTCATACGTACCTCGTTCAAAGTTTTCTTGAGTCACAAGCATTTTCTCTGTGAGACTAGCACTAGCGGTGCTTGAAATCAGAAAGAAACTTAACATTATCGTCACTATACCCATTAAATAACTTTTGAAAGGTAGCTTCACAACATTTCCCCCTTATCTGGCCTAATTATTTAGTATATTTCCTATCAGGCCCCTTTTACAGTTATTATTTACCGTATTTAAATAAATAGGACTGAATCGACTCTACTCTTTCAATTTTTTTACTATTTCATTTACAATGACATTCCCTAATGATCGAGTTTCCAAAAACCTTTATCTCATTCATCTTGATATAATCACTTCTTACTATATATGGTAGTTAATTTCTGTTCTACGCCTCAGATTATTTCCATTTGAATCATAATCATAATAAATGGTATGAATAGGAGTGGCTTGTACCTTTAATCTTCCATTCGGATCATATTGATACGGCAATATATCGATGCGGATATCATCTATTGATATCGCACCTCCCTCTCTTATCCCCCATATCAAATAATAGTTTTCTTTCTCACCTGTGGTAAACACAACCGTCTTTTCGTTTGTCTCCCCTTTCTGCCCATTCCAGGTTGTCCAACCCGTATCTGCAGCAACCTCGTAATTGGTACTACGTGCCAAAAAGTAATAAAACCCATGAGACGGTTCTATCGTTTTGTATGTAAAGGTCACCGAGTAAGTAGTATTTCTATCAAATCGAATGTATGACGGTGAAGAATAAGAAAATTCCAGCCAGTCAGCCGTGTGTGGAGCAGCAAGATAAGCTGAATAAGCGCCGCTAATTACTTTATCTGGATCACTCGTAATCGTCCCGGCTCCAGACCAATATCGTGTGCCATCGAACGTCCCTCTTTCAAAGGATTCTGACTTCTTTTTGATATAAATATCATCTATGGACAATGACCCGCCCCAGCGAATTCCCCAAATCAAGTAATAATTATCTTTATTTCCTGTCGTAAATACGAAAGTCTTCGTACCTTGTTCCCCTGTCTTCGCACTCCAGCCCTTCCAGCCTGTATCAGCTGTAACATCATTATTTGTGCCTCGTGCAAGAAAATAATAGGCTCCATTATTGTTCACATCTGGGGCTTCTACAGCTTTATAGGAGAATGTAACTTCATAGGTAGTATTTTTCTCGAATTTAATTTGGTTCGGATCTGTATAAGCAAATTCACTCCATTCCTGTTCCTTCGGCGATGTAAGGTATGCTGAATATTTTCCACTAACGACTTTCGATGGATCATTCGTTATAGTGCCAGAAGAGGCCTGAAACATAGTTCCATCAAAGGTTCCACGTTCAAAGGATTCGCTAACTTTCCTCACAGATATATCGTCAATAGACAACTCTCCTCCAAGGTGAATCCCCCAGATTAAGTAATAGTTGTTCTTATTTCCTGTCGTAAATACAAATGTCTTTGTTCCTTTATCTCCTGTTTTTGCATTCCAAACTGTCCACCCAGTATCCGCTGCAACATCATTATCTGAGCTTCGAGCTAGAAAATAATATATTCCTTGATTTTGAGGATCAGGTGCTTTTACAGCTTTATATGAAAATGTAACGGCATATGTAGTATTCTTCTCAAATTTAACTTGCTGCATGTCCGTATATGTAAACTCACTCCATTCCACACTAGGTGGTGATGACAGGTATGCAGAATACTTACCATTAACGACTTTATCAGCATCACTCGTAATTTTACCTGAAGCTGCTGTAAATTTAGTGCCTGTATACACCCCTCTCTCAAAATCTTCTTTCATTATAAAATTTTTTTCAATGAAACTTGCATGTGCAGTAGATAACATAGTGAAGAGACAAAATATTGCAGTCACATAAATCATAAGTTTTCCTTTTGATGCGAAGTACACTACAATTCCTCCTATACATAAAGTGATTTCGTCCAGACAAATATAGTAGCTCGTCCCCATTGTAATTGGAAGTAATTTATTACCACTAATAATTTGAAACAAATGGTTGCACTAACATATTCAATCTGTAAAATTTAGTCATGTGCATTTAAAATAAACAGAGTTCAACTTATCTAGGGGGTAATGATGATTAGATCTATAAAGTTATTATTTGCATTCCTACTATTATTTATTGTTCTCGTCCCGACAGTTGCCGCAGACAACGGATCAACGCGGTTTATTAACAACACCTTCGAGAGTCACGATAATGATAGCCTTGGAATGGTGACTGCATACAGTGCCAATGTCGGAGGTTATTATTCAGCAATTCCTCCAGAAGCCTCTACTGTGAATGGCGAACTGGGGATCCAGCCTCATAGTGGAGTTGGATATTACCGCGTCGCTGGTCAAGACAAGAGCAATTCGGAGAACAGCTTCATTTACTTCAAGCTATATACGAATTTGAACTTAAGTATCCACGAAGGAATGAAATTATCCTATTGGGTCTATCACTACCAGTATACACAAAGTAAAAGAATGGCGATTGATCTCGTGTTCGAAGATGGGTCTACTTTGCGAGATAGCGGCATTACAGATACAAGAGGGCAGCGAATGCACCCTGCATTTCGGAATGATCCATTAAATCAGTGGGTTCAAGTCGAGGTCGATTTATCTCCACACACAGGAAAAACAATTAAGGAAGTACTTGTCGCCTATGACGACCACGAGGCTTCGGAGACCGGGTATTTCAGAAGCTACTTTGACGATCTCAGCATTGCACCTGCTCAAGAATTAAGCGCCAAGATTGTCTCGAATACCATTCCAGATACAATGATCCCAGGCTCTTCGCAAGAGGTTTCTGTTACGGTCAAGAACACAGGCAAGAAGGAATGGTCGGAAGCAGCGTCCGTTCGCCTCGGGGCGGTTGGCGATAGTGATCCATTTGCCATTGGCAGACACGTCATTCCTAACGGCAGCACCGTAAAATACGGTGATACCGTGACGTTTACCTTCAATATGGTCGCTCCGGCATATGAAGGAGTATTGATCACCGACTGGCGAATGGTTCAGGATGGTGTCGCATGGTTTGGCGATATGATTAAAAAGGAAGTCAAAGTAGCTCATATCCCTAAGCCCTCTATTGCAAATCATAATTATACATATAACTCGGCAAATCAGTTGCTTGATTTACTGCATACAGATTACCGAATCGAATATGCCTATGACTCCAATGGGAACCTGCTAAAAAAAATGAAAACAAATAACTTGCTTCCGAACGCAAGCTTCGAGCAGGGAACTTATTTTTGGAATTTTAGCCCGACTATGGCCATCTCAACTCATTTGTCGCACGAAGGCTCACATAGCATTCGCTTTCACTCGGATACGCCCATACTTGGTACGTCCAGCGACAGCTACTTCATTCCGGTTAAACCAGATACTGAGTATGAGCTTCGAGCTAATATTTACAACAACTTGAAGCAAGGAAGCTTCTATGTGGACACCTATGAATTCGACAATCAAAACATCGGTGTATATGATGGGGATGCAGAATTGGTTTCTCAGCAAGGACAGTAGGGACAAGCTTCTGTTAAGATACGCACAAAGCCGAATACGACGAAGATCATTGTAAGGGTAGTAGCCGATTCGGATGCTGTCGGAGAGGCTTATGCCGATGCGATTTCACTTGTTAAGAAGTAATCTTGAACAACAGTATTGTCACAAAAACATGAAGAAGGATGGTACACGACCATCCTTCTTTTTCTTGATTTTATTGCAATGCTTATCTTCCATATATCTCTTGTTTTTACTTTATGCGTTGAAAAATGACGGAGTCTACAGTTACTTTCCCGGAGGCTTTGTCTTCTGATGCTAAGAGATTAAAATGGACTCTAGCTCGCACCGTATGAGCTGGTGGCTCTACTTGTACCTGAACACTCTTCCAGCTCGTATTGTCACTGTACTCGAATGGCGTTTCATTTCCTATAAAATTATTATTAACGTCAAAATAGTGCATAAAGATCTGAACTTTGGCTTTGCTTAGATTTGCAATCGCAATTTGACTGCTTAGGCTATAGGGTTGTCCACCCGTTACTGCTACGTCTTGGAAGAACGTATGCATACCGTCTTTAGGTATGTTGGAGATTACCATTTGCTGCGCTTGCTTCCCACTAGACACTGGTGAATTGACTACTCGGTAATTGGCTTTTACCCCTGCTGATTCCCAATTCCCCCAGCCGTCTGCGACCCCACTCGTTCTTGTATTCATCTCAAATCCGGGATTGATGAGCAAATTGCTCTGCTCCCCTTTTTGGAATGTCACGGAGTCCACCGTTAGGGTTCCTGATCCATCGTTGTCTAATGCTATAATAGTAAAATGAAGTCTGGCTCGTACTGCCTTGGCTATAGGCCGCACCTGTTCATTAATGCTTAACCAGCCCGTGTTCCCACTATATTCAAATGGCGTTTCATTCCCTATAAAATTATTGTTGATGTCAAAATAATGCATAATGACCTGAACTTTGGCTTTGCTTAGATGTTCTGTCGCAATTTGACCACTTAATGTGTAAGGTTGACCACCTGTTACGGCTACGTCTTGGAAGAACGTATGCATTCCATCTTTAGGTATATTAGATATAGCCATTTGCTGCGCTTGTTTCCCACTTGACACCGGGGAGGTAACTACTCGGTAATTGGCTGGTACCCCTGCAGATTCCCAATTGCCCCAGCCATCTGCAACCCCACTCGTTCTTGTATTTGTCTCAAATCCGGGATTGATGAGTAAATTGCTCCGCTCCCCTTTTTGGAATGTCACGGAGCGTTAGGGTTCCTGATCCATCGTTGTCTAAGGCTATAATAGTAAAATGAAGTCTGGCTCGCACTGTCTTGGCCACAGGTCGCACCTGTTCATTTATACTCAGCCAGCTTGCGTCTCCTCCATATTCAAATACCGTCTCGCTTCCGATAAAACTATTATTATTATCAAAATAATGCATGTTCTTCACGATTAATTTTGCTTTGTTTAGGTTGGTTATTGCGATTTGACTGCTTAATGTATAGAGTTGACCATCACTTACTGATATGTCTTGAAAAAAATTAGCCCCTCCATCTTTCTGCATGTTGGAAATTTTCATTTGTTGAGCATGCTTACCACTAGATACGGGAGCAGTGACAACTTGGTAATTGGCTTTTACTCCTGCAGATTTCCAATCTCCCCAGTTATCTGCGACTCCATTCTTTCCCGTATAGATTTCAAATCCGGAGTTCATTAACATATTGAAGTTTTTCTGTAGTAGATTTCCATTCACGTCATATTGATATTCTACAACGGTTCCATCCGCTAGCTTCGTATTTACTAGCCGCCCGGAACTATCATAAACATTTACTGCCGTTTTCTCTGCGGCAAATCCTTTAGTTTGACTGAATGTTAGCAATGTAAGACTTATTAGAACTAGCACGAGCATGAATTTCGATGGTCTAAAACTACTCATATTCTACATTCCCCTTTTCCCAATTGTAAAACCGATATAGTATTCGTAGTCCTCTAAGCATCATATTCTTGATGAAAATAACATTTGAATAATACTTAATAAATTCGGTTCCCCCTGTTTAATTACAATACACCAAAATAAATTGTCATTTTTAATGGCTTTCATTATATCCTCTATTTGTATAGTATGCTTAGTGCTGTCTTATTTGGTTGACCACAGTATGGTATTATCTCTCTCAGTTATTAAAGATTCAAGAACAAAAACAACCAATTTAAGAGTTACCTATAGCAAAGAGGCCCACGAGTCCATGAGCCTTCTTTGTTTCTATAAGTTAGTTGTTCTGTTCATCAAGTACACTGGAGTCCATATCCCATTATTCCATATCTATAACCCTTAATATATTTCCGTTCTTATCGTAACGATAGTATTTGTTCCTGCCATCAGCCCCGATCCACTGCATCAAGCGACCATTTTTATCATACACGTATTCATCCAAAACCCTTGTTTTGTTTACTTTAATGCCTTTCAATTCAACAGGATGTTTTCCATACCAGTAAACTCTGAATTCCAGTGCGTGCCCCGGATGTTCATTTCTGAATTGAACATTTAAATCTTGAAAATGATTGATAATAAACTGCCCTTGATATACATCCTTCTGCTGAATAATCTCTCCTGTATCAGCATCGTATATGTCAAGCCTTACGACAGGATCTTTGCTATCACTGCTATTCTTTAATTTCATCGACCAAGTGCTTATCCATGTCCCGATTTCCATACCTTTTTCATAGGGCCCGAAACTCATATATCCTGATTGATCCTGTTGAGGCTCCACAACCCATGCATTCTCAATAAGCTTTCCTGTTCTATGCCCCATTGCCGGATCAGACATATTCCACACTTTCCCGAATGAACTTGGATACGTTCCCTTCATTTGAAGGTTCCTCATTTTGATAAATGCATTGCCATACCAATAGGTCCGGAACTCCAATCGGTGACTCGGGTTTACTTGGACGAATCTCAAATTAAAACTTTTATATTCATACGGACGCTCAAATTCTTGCCGTCCGATTTCACGGAAGGATAGGATCTCATTTGCATCAACATCAAACACCTCTAAACGAACTACTTTTGCGTTATCTGCCGAATGATTGTCGATCATTAATGGCCAATTGATTTCCCATGTTCCTACAGGTACATCCTTCACGTAGGGTCCAAAAGTCAGAAATCCTTCGCTGTCTTGCTGCGTATTCGCTGACCAGCCCTCTTCATCTAATCTACCAGTTCCGTGCCCAATCACAGGCTCTGATAAACTCCATGTTTTCTTATAGACTATATTTGTAGATTTGCCTATGGATATATCTTTGGCCGTAACCTTGGCTACCCCGTACCAGTAAATCCGGAACTCTAATCGGCAATCCGTTGATATATTGTCAAATGGAATTTCGAAAATACTGCGTTACATTAGAATAGAGGAATTGCTGCCTCGTCACTTCCCGTGACGATAAAATCTCATCTGCATCGGGATCATAGACTTCCAAGCGAACTATTTTCGCATTATCCGCAGAGTTGTTATCGATTATCAATGGGAAGCTTACCTTCCATGCTCCTAGCGGGAGATTCTTCACATAAGGTCCAAAGCTTAAAAAACCTTCCTTATCCTGCTGCATATTGGCTGACCAACCCTCTCCATCTGCTCTGCCAATTCTGTGACCGAGTGCAGGATCGGACATCTTCCATGATTTTATAAAATCCAATTTTGCTGCTTGATGGACAGCCACATGATTCACTTGAAGTGTGGTTTCTCCATACCAGAAAACCCTAAATTCCAATCGTTGTTTTGGTTTTGTTTTCATAAACTTCAAGTAAAAATCCTGATAGCCATGAGATTTAGAAAATTGATAGCCTGTAAGCTCTTGAAAAGCCAATACCTCATTAGAATCAGGATCATAAACTTCCAACCGAGCAATTTTAGAGGAAGCATTTATACTACTGGACACCTTCATAGACCACGTTGCAGTCCATTCTCCTATATCGAGATCATCTACATAAGGTCCAAAAACTAAAAATCCGGGCTTATCTTCTGGAGGTATAGCTATCCAATCATCTCCTTGTGCTTTACCCGTACGATGTCCGATATTCGGAGAAAGCATTCCCCATTTTCTAACTTTATCACTCGTTGAACCTAACTCAATATTTAGTTTAGAAGACTCTTTGGCATCTGCTGAATGCTGTATTAGCGAAGCCAGCGCGACCAACAAACAAATACAAACAATACATTTTACGATCATATGAATATGACGCAGCATTAATAGCAACCATCCTTATTTGTGATTTAATTAAACTTCTACTCTCAACTCTACAGGGCAGCCAAGAAAGTAAAAGAGCCATCTTCCTGCTAGATTATCGGAATAGCTGTCTACGTAAGTAGCGGAAGAATTCGTAAAAACAGCATACAAAGAATACATGCTCCAACCATTAATATGTAATCAAGTTTTGGGGCGCGCTATTCCCTGAAGATGCTGTCATTTATTTTAGGATTAAGAATGAGCTTTCCAATGCTCAACCAACCCAGATTCCTTGCCTGAAATCACCTTATATATGTTAGCCTGCACTTCAGATGGTGAAAGCCTGTAATTCCAAATTCTCATCTCACCAAGCTTGCCGCTAAATCGATATAGACTCTTATCGCTGTTTTCTGATATGAACGCTGACGTCGTCGCTGCAACAGAATAGGACGTATTTCCTTTAACTGCGGCTAAATTTTGCTTACTCCGTTAATGTATAATCATTATCAACCGCGTTAGGTATACCGTTATAGAAAGTTGCAGCTACGTGCACCTAACGATTACGTAATGTGGCCGAAGATATGCCTATAATGTTGCTTTCACCAGTGTTAAAATATCCGTCTGCAAACCAAAGTGCATAATGGGTATTCCATGAAAACGGCATGACAGAATTAGTTCCATCCCATTTCATCCAAAACTCCACCGTATTTTTAGCACCTGATGTTTGGTATACAGATCAATTCTGCATCATGCTCTGATCACTCCCCTTAAAATGGAGAGTAGATAACTTATGCGTTATGTTCCCGTTGTTGTCATAAACGAAGTCTATACTTTGTCCAGCAGTGGATTGAGCATCATTTAACCGTCCAGCCCCATCATATGAATACTTACTTTCAACATTTGCAGCAGAAGCTTGGACGTTACCAATCTGTAATACCATACCGCAAATAAATAAGATTGCACACATCATCAAAATGATGCGTTTATTCTGCCTTGCTAACCAATTCATTCTTATTCTCACCTTTCTAATCCAACCTCCCAAGCTATTTATTGCTACTCTATTACGTATCACCATATTGCACCAGTTAATATATGTTATTTCAAACGTATATACAAAGACTCCTTTCAACAATCGAATTCGCGCTCTCTCTTTGGAGTTTAATTAGTAATGGTTGATTCCGGCAACAACCATTACCAGATTGTCTGCTCACTATAGTAGTCGGACTATGTACCCCTTAAGTTGCGATATTCTCTTTCTCGCCCTCCTATCAACTTGGAAGGACTGTTCGTTTCGATTTTATTTACAATCTCAATTTATTTCGGAGAAAATGTGAAATAGCGAAGGTATGGTATTTACATCAAAACACGGTGGCATCTGGTGATTTTGGAGTTATGACAATGAAAGAGGTTTGTCATAAAGGGGGATATTATTAAACACTTTATACGTGCGTACAACCATATTGGAAAAATATCATACGGTTCTTTCGGGACATGCCGCCCAATTCATTCGGCAGGGGATGGGGGTAAAAGAAAGACCTTGAAGGCGTTCCCCCTCAAGGTCTATAAATATCTATTGGCTTACTTTTTCGAGCATTGACTGTAATTGAACTAATCTTTGGCTCATACTTATGAAAGGGTTTATTTGGGCTAAGTCTGAAATAAATTTCTTCGTATTAATAATCACCTCTTCGATAAACTCCTCCCTTTTGACTGTAATGTCTCTCCATTCGGGATAAACTCGATTCTCTAAAGGCTTGGTAATGACATACTCACTAATGAAGCTGTCCGACTGAATCACACTCACAAGCAAGTCATTATCAGCAGAAATAAACTCAAGCCATGTATTGTAAGATTCTGTGTCCTTTATCGCTACATACTTCGTATCATCTATTAGCAGACATACTTCTAATAAATTTGATAACCAAGTTGAAATAATGTCAAAACCCTCTTCACCCTCTGCCAGTTCCCTATCATGGCAATAACCATAATCAACTGAATGTAGGTTTAACTGAAAGAAGCCCTCAATTCCCCCTTCCTTTTCAATTTGCTCTAAGTTCATTTTTTTCCAGTGACTCTCATCAACAATAATTCGGTATTTTATCTCAAACAAATTTGATTACCTCCCGAAATCAGCCGGAGTTAACTTATGTTGACCAAATGCTGTATCAAATTTCCCATCCTTGAAGAAAATTTGAATGGTCTCACCCTTATATGAGTAATTATAGTAACCATTTGTGAATCCCTTACTAATTGCTTCATTCGCGCCGTTTTGAACACCAGTTATAATATCTTCCTTAGTCCAACTAGCGTTAAAGAATGAGTTTTTATTCAACTCTGCTGCTAGTGCTTTATCCGAAAGATGCGGTACTTGGTTGGCAAAATCGCTCGCAATATGCTTTCCGATGTGTTGGATATTATTACTACTTAAAGTAAAACCACAATTAATGTTGTGAACCCAAATCCCTAAACTGCTTACAAAGTAAGTATGGAAATCAGCAACTGTAAAGTTGTACACCTTTACTTTTTCATCATGATGTACAATTTCAATGTTTTCAATCTTTAGATGGTTTCCGTTACTTTGTACTAATTCATCTCCCACCTTCAAATCAATAGCAAGAACCCAACCCTTGCCTTCAACCCAAAATGGGTGATTATTAGTTGTCTCAATTAATTGATTGCCCACCGACAGCTTGTAGGTAGTATCTTTCTCGTTACGATGAAGGGCAACAACTTCCTTGTAAGCCTGTTCACCTGTCTCTTCATCCTTGGCGAGAACCTTATCTCCGACTTCAATGTCTTCGATATTCTTCTCCCCTTCGTCTGTTAATACCTTCGTCCCTGCAGTAAAGCAATTGCACTTTGCAAGTGCTTTTGTAACTTTACTAACTTTGGTTCCTGCTTTAATTATTTTTGCCGGAGGAAATAATCCCAACAACACAAGTCCCTTATCTGCTAATGAGCTATTAGGATCCAACATGGTATTTACATCATCTAGTACAAAGAAATTAGCGCCTTCAACTGCCAATGTTTTACCTGCCATCGGTATCCCAATATGTCCACTCGGATCTACGTATTTCAACGGATTATTCGATACATACGTATACAAATTTAAACTCAGCGGATTCTTGATTTCCCCTTCATACGTATCCTAGTTAATAAAGCGTACTATATTCAATAAAAAGGACGGTAACCGTTTTCCAATCACCGCCCAACATTAGTTATATCAACTTGCTTGTTTAATGGGTACTTCTGGAATTGTGTAGACTGCTTTATTCTTCATTAAGCAATAGATGACGTTAACCAGTTTACGCATTATACATACAATGGCTTGCTGCTTAGTCTTTCCTGCCGCCATTTTCTGCTCATAGTAATGGTAGAAGTAAGGATTACGCGGCTCTCGTTTCCCACGTGTGACTGCTATCTGTCGAATAGCAAGCGCTTTAATGATATCGTGAAGTTCACGATTGCCTTGCTTGCTCTTATAATTACGATGCTTGTCCCCTGATCCAACTGAAATCGGTGCAACCCCCGCGAATCGCGCAAGTTTGTCTGGATTAGAGAAACGATGAATATTACCTATCTCAGCCACCAATTCTGCCGCTGTTACAACATCTATCCCTGTCATAGATTCCAATTGAAAACCCAGTTCCTTCATAACGTCTTCAATCTCTTGTTCGATCCGAGTCAACTCTTTCTTATAGAAACGTATATTCCGTACCAGCCGTTTCACTATGAAATCCCGTTTATCTTGAAAATCCCGATATGCATCTCCGTCCTCAGCAATAAGATGGAGTATTTGCTCTGCTTTCTTGATCGATAGTCCATTATTGCTTAACTCTCGAAGGTATTTCGCTAGTTCCTCCGCCCCGACACCTGATAAATGCCTTGATGAGGGGTACTTGTGCCAGAATGCTAACGCCGTCTTTCCATCTACTTCAGAAAAGAACTTCTTATAACTTGGGTAATGGTATCCAAGCTGCTGATGAAGACGTTTCACTATTCCGGACAGGTTTTTAGCTTGCCATTTACGCTGAGTAACTAGCTGACTTATTGCCCAATATAAATCTACGGGCTTGGCATCTGGTAAATTCGGAAGTTCATCTCTTAATACCTTAGCCACACATTCCGCATCCCATGAATCAGATTTCTGAACGGTAACATGGCTCTTACGCCTTGCATTTGCTAGTTTGGCATTGACCTCTTTCACCCAACACCCTTTTTCATTCAGGTAAACAGCTAACGCTCTGCCGTATCCGCCCACATCTTCCAAACCATATACAACTGATAGCCCATTCTTCGTATATTTTTTTAATTTCTTCTCAAGCTGTGAAAATGCGGAAGGCTTGTTATCAAACTTGATTTCATCTAGCTTCTGATTCCAACAATCGATGATAACTGCTGTATGATGCTGTTTGTGCAGGTCTACGCCCACGTAAACAAGCTTATCTGGTTGAATCATTACTCTGTTCGCTCCTTATATGAATTGAATTTTATTGAATGATTACAGATAGATTAGAACTGCATAAGACCAAGTAAGCAATATATAGAGAATCGTATGCACAAAGTTCCAACCCATACGTAACCACCCAATTTGGATGGCTTACAGCATGTCTGTAAATCAGGTCGCATCCTCAGTTCGAGCGGACAAGCCGCAAAGATACGCTAGCGAATTCTGATTCCTTCTATGCTTCGTTAAATGATTGCTTGGTGCAACCCTACAGCTTCAATATCTCCGTAACGGTACAAACCTTGATACAATTCCTTGCGGTCTAGTATCCGCTTCACTTGTACTTTCGTAAAACATTTACCTTGTTTCGTGGTGTAGCCTTCCAGATTCAATTGTGATGCTAATTTAGACAATGACCAAGATTCATACTGATCTCGCAAGTCGAAGAGCCTTCTAACAACTTGAGCCTGCTTATCATGGACTTCTATGCTTTTATGTCCTTTACGGGCTTTGTAACCATATGCCGCCCGTCCTCCTGCATATCCTCCTTGCTGTGCTTTCTTGTTACGTCCTCTACTCAGCTTTAGAGCTATTTCAAGTCGTTGATATTGGTCAAGTAATTCCATTAACCCATTAATCAGAAAATCATTAGGATCTTTCTTATGTATAGAATAAGTCGGCTGCTCAATGCTCTTCACATCTACGCCAAACTTCTTAAATTCACGATGAACCAACACTTTTACAATGTCAGACCGCCATAAACGGCTTGTATTGAGGACAACCACAGCGTCATAGGTTTGGGTAGCTAAGGCAGATAACATGCTCTGAAATCCAATTCTGTCCACTTCAAGAGCATCCTCATCCACCTTTGCCCCACTGATACCTTCATCTGTAAAGATGTCCTGCAAGTTCCATCCTTGCTCCTGACAATAAGAGCGGATTTCATCTTGTTGATACGTTAAACTGTAGCCATCCTTGGCCTGTCCGCTTGTTGAAACCCTGACGTAACCGATGACATTCATGCTGTTTCCTCCCTGCCCGTTACGATAATTGAGATTATTGTAACGCTTAGTAGATACAATCACATTATATATCTACTAAGCGATACATTCAATAACTTTCATCATCGTTTATTTCTTCGTATAATAAAAGTAGATTGTCCGAAGAAAGAAGGTTAAACATGCCTGTAGTTGTTAAGCTAAAAGATATCCTTGCAGAAAGGAACATGTCACAGCGTGAACTAGCCAGACTTACAGGGCTAAGACCTAACACGATTAGCCATTTATGTTCAAATGAAGTTGACAGAGTTCATCTAAGCACTTTTGAAGTTATCTGTAAGACACTCGATATACAACTTCATGAATTAATTGTCATGGAGGATTAATCCAATTAGATTACGCTACTGGTACTTTACTCACAACACCAACTAGTATTGCACATGGTATTGCAATCGCATTTTCCCATTGCTCCGCCGCAACGCTATCAAAGTCAAGAGTAGGACGTGTCCTCATTTCTTTTTCGATTTCCCTACGATAATATCCAGTGACTTGTCGTTGCTCAAGGTCACCGTTCATTATTCCATTAATTCTTTCGAGTAATTTGGGTTTAAGCTTCTCAAGTGAAACCAGATGAGAGCACAAATAGTACTTGTTAAACGAGGGAGGATACTGAACCAACATGTGGAGCGGTATCTTCTCCGTAGGAGCGTAAACAATTTCAAACCTCGTTAATTCTCCCGATATTTTCTTCCCTTGCTTCTCTGCTTTCTCTAATTTCTTATCGTAAACTCTACAATATCCTGCGACTTGCCGTTGATGCCTCTGATTGGAATATCGAGTCCCCTTCCAAGTGTGCATGTTCCGCCCTGTTAGAGATAATGTAAACAATTCAGTTATAGGTAACGGAATATCGAATGCTACATCGCATCGAACAAACAAAACATCACGGCATACTTTTCTCAAAGGCAACAGCCATGACTTGAAATGAACTAAACTTTCAGGATGACATTCAATTCTTAATACGTTCTTTCTTGACTTAGGAACAAAGGCAAGCTGATAAGAAATGTGTAAGTAATGACCTCCATCCCTCACATGTAAATGATATTTAAACCCTTTCTCCTGCAAATTGAACCTAGCATTAAAATGGGTACGTAAAGTTGAGTGAAATTGGTTGAAGAAATCCCAAAATACATCCGTAAAATCTACTACAATTCGATCAATTGAAACTTTTATGTCTTTCATATTCAGCCCCCAACCCGAAATTTTTTAACGAATTTCGGACTATATTAGAGGGCAAGGTGGCTAGCCTTCACATTGCCTTACCTGTTCTATGTTAACTGGCACGTTACCAAATTGTTCTTACAGAATAAACATCGCTACATATATCCAGATATTTGTTAAACAAAATGATATTTTTTGTTGTTACTCCACACCCTAGTAGTCGGACTATGTATCTTCAAAGTTGCGATATTCCCTTTCTCGCCCTCACTATTAGTTTGTAAGGACTGTTCATTGCAATTTTATTTACAGCATCAATACATTTCGGAAAAACTATGAAAAAGCGAAGGTAAGGTATTTGCATCAAAACACGGTGGTATCTGATGATTTCGGAGTTATGACAATGAAGGAGGCTTGTCATAAAAGGGGATATTATTCAACACTTATATGTGCGCACAACCGTATAAGAAAAATATCATACGGGGTTGATGAGGGTTAGGTTCTTTTGGGACATGCCGCCCGACTCATTCGACACTGGGTGGGGCATCCACCAAAGAAAAAACCACAATACTATAGCAAGCCGCATTGTGGTTAAACAAAATTCTTACTATATAGAGTTTAATTTAAAAATTTATTTACAGCCTTGATCATCACTATAACTGTCTATATCATCTGTACCTTTTTTTAATTTATATAACTTTGGGGTAACAAAATAAGATAAAAATACAAATAACAAAATAAAAATTACTGTGATTATGAACAATAGAAACCTAGTAACAACGATACTGTTTACTTCATCCATAATGTATTTTTCTAGTTTATCACCGTAGAAAGCATCCAGATAATAACTCAAAAATATACCAGTAATAAAACTAGTGTAAAAATAAACTTGTCTTTTCCAAGGCCATACATACAATTGTGAACATTTACATTTATGCGCCTTCCATTGACCACTAAAAATTAGCCATTTCAATGGAATCGGATTATTACATTGAAAGCATCTTAATTTTCGCAATTAGATAATCTATCCTCCTCTCATTTATCGTTTTATAATTTAGATTCAATTGTAGTGACATTTAGTTCTTTCTCTATGAAGTTTTTGATGTTTACTTGAAGTAGTGCTTGTGCTCTATTTTACCTGACGGGGCAATATCAATCATAAACATAGAGCGTACACCTCCCTTTTTATTGTAGAGCCAGAATACTTCTCTATTAAATGTGCCCGACTCTGTCTTTGGTGTAAATTCAGTTATCCCTGAATGTTCTGTTGCAGCCAGAGTAGTAGCCACCCAGAGACCCGCTTTTACCCCACCCGTAGTGATACCTAAAACAGTGTTAACATAAAATCCCGAAAGGAAGTTTTCAACCTTAGCTTCTGATTCTGACTTTTCAAATGAGTACCTAACCGCTTTAAATGAAGCACCCATCTTCTCATAAAATTCAGCACGCTCGGCATACATATTTCCATTTACTATTTTATTTTCATCATAGTAAAATCTTTGCGTGTTTCCAGTAATACTTATATCGGCATACTTTCTGAATATTGACTTATAAATAACTTGAGTATCTTTTGACACAAGATAATGTGGCATTGTATTACTGTAGACTGTTTCATTTTTCGAAATACCATTGGCAAATTTAAAGGTCACATTATATCCTATGGTTTCCTTTCCATGAACAATTGTTCCCCCGAAATCACTAACAAAATCAGAAACTCTACCATACTCATGACCTGTTGGATCACTATAGATCAGAGGATTATTTGCCACATACGTATACAAATTCAAACTCAGCGGATTCTTGATTTCCCCTTCATACGTATCCTAGTTTATAAAACGGAACTTAGAATAAAGAAGGTGGCAACTGGCTCTCTCAACCAATTACCACCAATTATATCATCCTACTTGCACTCTCGGAATCGTTGGCATCTCATAAGCTGATTTCTTCTTCATCATGGCGTAGATGATATTAATCAGCTTCCTCATGATACATATAATGGCTTGCTGCTTTGTTTTCCCCTCGGACATCCGCTGTAAATAGTAAGCATGAAAATAGGGATTCCTCGGCACTCTTTTAGTGCGAGTAACGGCGATCTGACGGATAGCAAGGCTTTTGATGATGTCATGCAACTCTCGGTTTCCTTGCTTACTTTTATAGTTGCGCGACTTATTTCCTGAACCAACCATTACTGGAGCAACACCAGCAAAACGAGCCAGCTTATCCGCTGTTGGAAAACGATGAATATCACCAATCTCTGCCACAAGTTCCGCTGCTGTCACAATATCTATCCCTGTCATGGATTCAAGTTGGAAGCCAAGCTGTCCCATCAACTGCTCGATTTCAACTTCAACCCTAGCAATCTCTTTCTTGAAAAAGCTAGCTGACCTCACCTGACTGACCACAACCGAATCACGTGAATCTTGAAAGTCACGATACGTATCACCATCAACGGAAATAAGAGATAATATTTGACCAGCCTTCTTATGGGAAAGCCCATTATTGCTATGGCTTCGCAGAAACTCAGCTAATTTTTCCTCTGACAAGTCATTCAATTTGTGCGGTGAAGGATATGCTTCCCAGAAGGCTAACGCCGTTTTACCATCAACTTCAGAGAAGAACTTCTTATAGCTTGGATATGGGTAACTAATCTGTTGATGTAGTTTCTTTACCGTTGCTGTCAGGCTTTTGGCAAACCATTTCCGCTGCGTGACAAGCTGACTAATCGCCCAGTACAAATCGATCGGCTTAGCATCAGGTAATCGCTCCACTTCATCTCTCAATACCTTTGCAACACATTCAGCGTCCCAACTGTCAGACTTCTGAACCGTCACATGGCTCTGTCTTCTAGCATTTGCTAGTTTGGCATTGACCTCTTTCACCCAGCATTGATTTTCTTTAAGATAGACAGCCAACCCTCTGCCGTAACCTCCTACATCCTCAAGCCCATAGACAACCGACAATCCTTTTTTGGCATACTTCCTAACTTCCTTAACGAGCAAGGGAAATGCAGACGGCTTATTATCGAATTTAATTTCTCCTAACTTTTTGCTCCAACAGTCAATAATGACGGCTGTATGATGCTGTTTATGTAGGTCAACTCCTACATAAACAAGATTCTGCTGCTCAATCATTTTCCTCCGCTCCCTCTGTATTTGAATTGTTACTAATGAGTTTGATTCCAGTTCAATCAAGACTCGTTGCTACTCAGACACTTGCTCCGTATGTATCAGCCCATTAGTAACCACTCAAACGAGTGGCTAGAACAACAATGGTTAAATAAGTTTGCATCCTCAGTTCGAGCGGTCACTGCCGCAAAGACACGTTAGCAATATCTCATTTATCTTCAATGCGTTCCTTGACTAAATAATTGCTTGATGCACTCCATCTGCTTCGATCTGTCCGTAACGATACTTTCCCTGATAAAATGCTTTACGGTCTAGGATTCGCTTCACCTGTACCTTGGTGAACATCCTTCCTTGCTCCGTAGAGAACCCTTCTTCATTCAATTTCTCAGCTAATGCCGATAATGACCATGTAGGATACTGCTCTTTAATACAGAATAATCGTTGAACAATGGCTGCTTGCTTCTCGTCAATAACGATTTTCTTTGAACCTCGTTTCCCCTTATAACCAAAAGGAATACCGCCACCTGCAAACTTGCCTTCAGATGCTTTCTTATTTCGCCCTCTACCTAATTTCATTGAGATTTCTAATCGCTGGTATGCATCCAACAATTCCATAAGACCGTTAATCAAAAAGTCTGATGGGTCTTTCTTAAATATGCTGTATGTTGGCTGCTCGATGCTTTGGATGTCAATGTTGTGCCTTTTCAATTCACGATGAACAAGCACTTTAACTAGATCACTTCGCCACAATCGGCTAGTGTTTAGAACAACCACGTAATCAACCTTATTGCTAGCTATGAACGACATCATATCTTGAAAACCCTCACGTTCGACTTCTAAGGCTTCTTCATCCACCTTCGCACCACTTATGCCTTCATCGGTAAAGACATTAACCAGATGCCATCCTTGTCGTTCACAATAGGCTTTGATCTCATCTTGCTGGTAAGACAGGCTGTAGCCATCCTTCGCTTGTCCTTGTGTACTAACCCGAGCATAACCTATGACATTCATTGGATTACCTCCCTGTTAACCCTAGCGTTACACGAATTAGAATTAATGTTACGCTAAAGAGTTATACTCTTAAAAGTATATAACCATATTGTATTACCTTTAAGCGTATATATCAATGCTAGGGGGGATAGAATATGATATAGTACGGTTAAGAGTATGATGTATTTAGTGGAGGATTACATTCCCATGAAATTAAAAATTAGATTGAAAGAAATTCTAGCCGAAAAAGGGATTTCTCAGCGGCAATTATCTTTACAGATGAATATTCGACATGCAACGATTAATCATCTATGTTCCGACTCTGTTGATCGGGTTTATATCCGAACGTTAGAAGCCGTTTGTGAAGCTTTAGACATTTCGATTCATGAACTAATTGTTGAAGATCAGGAAGCATAGACATTTAAAAATTCATCCATAGTCGGTCGCTGGATGTGCTATGCCCTTTTCTCCAATTCATTTCAAGCCTTTGGGTATAAACCATCCCCCCGATAACAGTTATCGTGATGGTAAACATTTTTTTATGTAGTGGATTGATTTCTCTTAGTTTTCACGTACAATTATAATTATGTTATTTTTATTTCATCCATCATCATGGACTTTTTATCGTTATCGGCAAAATAACGTGTCCCTGTCTGAGAGGATGTGTTTCCTAGCTGTTTATAGCTAATGGACTTAGGCAGTTCCCTTTGGGAATTGTCATTTTTTTTGCCGTGCTCTTGCGGATGGCATAGGTTGACGGTTTATATATCTGCCTTAGCGTTGATTCATCAAACATGCGTTGCAGCATTTGGAAGCCAAGCATGGTTTCGATCTTGGATATGTTCTCTTTGTTTTCCATCAACCAAGATAAACCTATGTTACTAGCTTCTGCTGGATATTCGATCTGACCAAGCACCTTGTCTGTCATGTAGTTAAAGAATGGCTTGGCAATCAATTCAATGGCTTTCCTTGTAGTTGCATACTTTTTCATGTCGCTATCGCTCGGATTGACTTCAAGTCGCAATATCCCCTTGGCACGCTCGATAATGTCACTTGACTCCTTAGCTTTCGTAACTTGCTTATGCTTGTCATAGAACATGATTCTACTACTCTTATTCCAATATTCTACAGTCTGATCTTGGTTGTACATAGTCGTTTTCTTATAGGCTAACTGCTGTTTGCTGAGTAACCTCACGTAATCACCAACATTCTTACCAACTTGAAAATTCCAGCAAACATCACATCGACTGACCGTCCATTCGGAATGTGGAATATGAATATGAAATAACTGGTGTATTCTTTCTTGTAATCTATCGAAGAATAGTGATATATCTTCTTCTTCCAACATAGTTACATTGTCTCCATAAAGGAACTTGGGAATGGAGACTTGGATATGTAGGGTTTGACTACTCTCGATATATTTTATATATGGAATTTGTTTATCGTAAATCGTATAACTTGTATTTAACGCACCTGTTTCCTTGCTCAAAAATGTAACAGCGTTGCCCTTAAGCTGATTCAATGTGCCTGAATCAATGGCAACGGGTCTTACTTTCAATCTTACGGTGTCAAACATATGTAACCTTCTTTCTATTTTTAAGATAATCTAGAATCTTGGATGTAATTAGATATGTTATAAGAATGGGCGACATTAGTCCTCTTTCGGCTGAAACTTGTTTTTATGCTTCTGATAGAACACTTCTACATCGTCCAAGAAGCCATTCTCGATCAATTGCTTGTACTTAGGCTTGTAACCTCCAAACATACTGTTTCGTTGAGCTAAGTGATACACCAAGGCTTTCATCATCTCTGCTTCTTGCTTTCCTTGACACAGAAGCTTAACGACATCTTGGAAGACTTCAGAATTTTCACCATACTCGTCTTCATTAATAACTTTTCGAATGCTGTCTATTAACTTGGTTTCTTTGCTTTCCTCAAGATAGTCAATAATTCCCTTGTTCTGAGATATAACCTCTGATGTGGTGAACTCTTCACCATTTTCATCAATGCGAGATACCATAACCTCATCAAATACATCCATTCTTCGGAAGTATTGAATCTGAATATCGATCTTTTCGGATTCAGTAAGCTCCTTCTGAAACAGATCAAACTCCTTGATTCCAAAAAGATCAGATAACCGCGCTAAACGCTGCTGCGGTATCTTCCTTCTGCCCTTAATCCAATCTTGAAACGTCTGCTTAGATACTCCAACTTTCTCGGCAACTGTCTTATACTCCATTTTCCATGTATCTGATATAAATTGTAGTCCAACCATCTCATCACCGCCATACCAAGTATGCCTTACAGGAATATTATATTATTGCATACCAAGTATGTCAACAACAAAAAAAACCACATGGAGCTATTACACTCGCATGTGGTAGGAGAAATAAGTACATATTTAATCAGTTAATGTTTAAATATTGAAGGAGATACTGAGCTCTGCGAATTACGACCACCCATGCAGATCTACGGTAATTGGTGACAATAAAATTAGTTGATTAACTAATACATCTAAATCCTCTGACTCATTACCATAGTAGTTCAAATCCATTATTTTTCCTTTGTAATAGATGGACACATCCCACCCATCTGCAATTAATTTTTTTGTGATATTATCGCTCGTTTCTTCGATTCTGTTTGCTGCGTCGAGTAGAACCTTTGATTCTTCAGCAGTCAATTCCCTTTTTTTAGTATCAATTACTTTTCTTAAGTGAAAATCAGACGTTTGATTCTTCCGAACACCCTTTGATACCTCGAGCGTTTTATCTGACCTTACTACAAACAAGTATGTTTCATCGAGTACTGCTGTAGGATATATTGAAATTTTCATTATTACATCATCAACATCTTTCGAAGTATTCCTTAAAAAAAATAATCCTATCAAAAGACATACGATAATCAAAACTAACCCAAAAAGCATATTCTTTTTCACTAGACTAATATGCTCCTCTCAAAGGTAATCCATGCTCTGCTCTTATTTTGTTTTCAGTTATATCACCATTTCTTACATATCTTAACCCGGTAGTGGCTAATTCCTCTTTCCGTATCGTCTGTCTTTTCCTCCAAGTATCCGTATATTTCATCCCCATAAAACTACCTGCTTTTTTATCAATCTGATAAATATAAGTACCCATCGTTTTATAATCGTATTGCGCTCCACGCATTGCTCGATCAGCATGAATCAATTCATGAGCTAAACCAACATAAGAAGGCCGTTTTTGTCCACTAACATTTCCAGTTACAGGGTCTGTAGTTTGTATAGTGGGATTAGATTTAGGATTAAAATAGACTGTTGCATCACTTCCTACTCCATTTGTGGCATTCTTATCATTATCGTTTACCTCGTAGTTCCCTTCTTTTGTTTGAACCACTATTGTAGTCGTATTGTCATCAAGCATCATTCTTGCAAGCAGCTTATTGCCTTGTTCATAACGGAGATTACCCATATCTCCTAGTTCGCCAATCAAAACTTGACCATCTTTAATCGTTAGTTTATGGTCAGTTAATTGTTGTAAGTGTGCTAATATAATCTGCTGATCATTTTCAGATCCAGACACCCTTATTATATGACCACTTGGATCAGTGTACCTCAACGGATTATTATGCACATAAGTATATCCATTCTGACTCAGCGGATTCTTAATATCCCCTTCATACGTATCCTAGTTAATAAAGCGTACTATATTCAATAAAAAGGACGGCGACCGTCTTCTAATCACCGCCCAACATTAGTATATCAACTTGCTTGTTTAATGGGTACTTCTGGAATCGTGTATACCGCTTTGGTCTTCATTAAGTAATAGATAACGTTTACCAGTTTACGCATAATGCACACAATGGCTTGCTGCTTAGTCTTTCCTGTCGCCATTTTCTGCTCATAGTAAAAGTAGAAGTAAGGATTACGCGGCTCTCGTTTCCCACGTGTGACTGCTATCTGTCGAATAGCAAGAGCTTTAATGATATCGTGAAGTTCACGATTGCCTTGCTTGCTCTTATAATTCCGATGCTTGTCTCCTGATCCAACTGAAATTGGTGCAACCCCCGCAAACCGCGCAAGTTTGTCTGGGTTAGAGAAACGATGAATATCACCTATCTCCGCTACCAATTCTGCCGCTGTTACAACATCTATCCCTGTCATAGATTCCAATTGCAAACCCAGTTCCTTCATGACGCCTTCAATCTCTTGTTCGATCCGAGTCAGCTCTTTCTTATAAAAACGTATACTCCGTACAAGTCGCTTTACAAGGAAATCCCGTTTATCTTGAAAATCCCGATATGTATCGCCGTCCTCAGCAATAAGATGGAGTATTTGCTCTGCTTTCTTGATCGATAAACCATTATTGCTTAACTTTCGAAGGTACTTCGCCAGTTCCTCCGTCACGACACCTGATAAGTGCCTTGATGAGGGGTACTTGTGCCAGAAAGCTAACGCTGTCTTTCCATCTATCTCAGAAAAGAACTTCTTATAACTTGGGTAATGGTATCCAAGCTGCTGATGAAGACGTTTCACTATTCCGGACAGGTTTTTAGCTTGCCATTTACGCTGAGTGACTAGCTGACTTATTGCCCAATATAAATCTACAGGCTTGGCATCTGGTAAATTCGGCAGTTCATCTCTTAATACCTTAGCCACACATTCCGCATCCCATGAATCAGATTTCTGAACGGTAACATGGCTCTTACGCCTTGCATTAGCTAGTTTGGCATTGACCTCTTTCACCCAACATCCTTTTTCATTCAGGTAAACAGCTAACGCTCTGCCGTATCCGCCCACATCTTCCAAACCATATACAACTGATAGCCCGTTCTTCATATATTTTTTTAATTTCTTCTCAAGCTGCGAAAATGCGGAAGGCTTGTTATAAAACTTGATTTCACCTAGCTTCTGATTCCAACAATCGATGATAACCGCTGTGTGATGCTGTTTATGCAGGTCTACGCCCACGTAAACAAGCTTATCTGGCTGTATCATTACTCTGTTCGCTCCTTATTGAATTGAATTTTATTGAATGGTTACAGATAGGTTAGAACTGATATGACCAAGTAAGCAATACATAGAGAATCGTATGCACAAAGTTCCAACCCATACGTAACCACCCAATTTGGATGGCTTACAGCATGTCTGTTAATCAGGTCGCATCCTCAGTTCGAGCGGACAAGCCGCAAAGATACGCTAGCGAATTCTGATTCCTTCCAATGCTTCGTTAAATGATTGCTTGGTGCAGCCCTACAGCTTCAATATCTCCGTAACGGTACATGCCTTGATACAATTCCTTGCGGTCTAGTATCCGCTTCACTTGTACTTTCGTAAAACATTTACCTTGTTGCGTGGTGTAGCCTTCCAGATTCAATTGTGATGCTAATTCAGACAGTGACCAAGACTCATACCGCTCTCGCAAGTCAAAGAGCCTTCTAACAACTTGAGCCTGCTTGTCATGGACTTCTATACTTTTATGTCCTTTACGAGCTTTGTAACCATATGCCGCCCGTCCTCCTGCATATCCTCCTTGCTGTGCTTTCTTATTACGTCCTCTACTTAGCTTTAGAGCTATTTCAAGTCGTTGATATTGGTCAAGTAATTCCATTAATCCATTAATCAGAAAATCATTTGGATCTTTCTTATGTATAGAATAAGTCGGCTGCTCAATGCTCTTCACATCTACACCAAACTTTTTGAACTCACGATGAACCAACACTTTTACAATGTCAGACCGCCATAAACGGCTTGTATTGAGGACAACCACAGCATCATAGTTTTGGGTGGATAAGGCAGATAACATGCTCTGAAAGCCAATTCTGTCCACTTCAAGAGCATCTTCATCCACTTTCGCCCCACTGATACCTTCATCAGTAAAGATGTCCTGCAAGTTCCATCCTTGCTCCTGACAATAAGAGCGGATTTCATCTTGTTGGTACGTTAAACTGTAGCCATCCTTGGCTTGTCCGCTTGTTGAAACCCTGACGTAACCGATTACATTCATGCTGTTTCCCCCTCGTCCGTTACGATAATCACAATTTTTGTAACGGTATTCCGTATCATCTCTTTATTATAGTACGGTATACCGTTGCACACAATAGATTTCAAGTGATATTATGATTAGAATACTACTCAATCGTAACGGTAACGCGATTATAAGGAAGGGATAGTTATGCCAATTCGATTACGACTTAGAGATATTCTTAAAGAAAAAGGTATCAGCCAACGCGAACTTGCTCGTAGAATGGAAATCCGCCCAAGTACGGTCAGCCATCTATGTTCCGATAAAGTTAACGCCGCTTACTTCGATACCTTGGAGTTGATTTGTAAGACCTTAGACGTCCAATTGCATGAACTGATTATTATGGAAGATGATGAAGATCAATAATGTCTATTATGCAACTGGAACTTTGCTGACAACGCCGCCCAGTATTGCACATGGTAGTGTTATAGCATCCTCCCATTGCTCCGCCGCTGTATTATCAAAATCAAGCATTGGGCGTTTCCTCATTTCATCCGCTATTTTCCTACGGTAATATCCTGTTATTTGACGTTGTTCTAATTCACCACTCATCAACCCTATTACTTTTTGATGTAGTTTCGGTTTCAACTGTTCCGGTGATATCAGATGAGCACACAGATAATACTCGTTGAACAAAGGTGGATACTGAACCAAAAGATGAAGTGGTATCTTCTCTTTCGGAGCATACACGATTTCGAACCTCGTCAACTCTCCTTTGATTATCTCCCCGTGATTTTCCTTTAGTTCCAACCTTTTATCATAAACTCTACAATACCCTGCGTTTTGCCGTTGATGCCTCTGATTGGAATATCGAGTCCCCTTCCAAGTGTGCATGTTCCGCCCTGTTAGAGATAATGTAAACAATTCAGTTATAGGCAACGGAATATCGAATGCTACATCGCATCGAACAAACAAAACCTCACGGCATACTTTTCTCAAAGGCAACAGCCATGACTTGAAATGAACTATACTATCAGGATGACATTCAATTCTTAATACGTTTTTTCTTGACTTAGGAACAAAGGCAAGTTGATAAGAAATGTGTAAGTAATGACTTCCATCCTTCACATGTAAATGATATTTAAACCCTTTCTCCTGCACATTGAACCTAGCATTAAAATGGGTACGTAAAGTTGAGTGAAATTGGTTGAAGAAATCCCAAAATACATCCGTAAAATCAACTACAATTCGGTCAATTGAAACTTGTATGTCTTCCATACTCAGCCCCCAACCCGAAATTTTTTTAACGAATTTCGGACTATATTAGAGGGCAAGGTGGCTAGCCTTCACATTGCCTTACCTATTCTATGTTAACTGGCACGTTACCAAATTGTTCTTACAGAATAAACATCGCTACATATATCCAGATAGTTGTTAAGCAAAATGATATTTTTTGTTGTTAATCCACACCCTAATAGTCGGACTATGTATCTTCAAAGTTGCGATATTCCCTTTCTCACCCTCCCTATCAGTTTGGAAGGTCTGTTCATTGCAATTTTATTTACAGCATCAATACATTTCGGAAAAACTGTGAAAAAGCGAAGGTAAGGTATTTGCATCAAAACACGGTGGTATCTGATGATTTCGGGGTTATGACAATAAAGGAGGTTTGTCATAAAGGGGGATATTATTCAACACTTATATGTGCGCACAACCGTATAAGAAAAATATCATACGGGGTTGATGAGGGTTAGGTTTTTTCGAGACATGCCACCCAATTCATTCAGCACTGGGTGGGGTCAAAGAAAAAACCTTGAAGGGACTAAAAATCCCAACAAGGTCTTAATTTCATCATACACCTTACTTGTCAAAATCATTTAACCAGTTTTCAACTTAGTTCATTACCAAGTCAGCTATAATTATTATTATACCTATTGGTAATGTAATGAATCCTCCAACTCTAACTGCTTCTCGTGTCTTAACACCGAATGGTTTCATGCTCAAAATTATATCCGGGATAGTAATTTGAAGCAGTGAATAAATCACAGCTACAATCCCAATTAATGATAATGGACTCATTAAGCACCCCTTTCTTCTACCACCCTTTTCCTCCAATCATATCTAACCACTCTTGAGCACTAGGAGCACCCACATACGATGGTAATATTGCACCTTTTTTTCCTAGATTGAATGGTAAGTCCCAAGTTGCTGAATATTCCTTTTCCCCTGAGATTGGCAATAGATATATTTCAGCAGCAGCTCCAATCCCCCCCCCAACAGAGAATTCCAAATATTTCATATCTGATTTAAGGCTAGCCTCGCCGAGAAAAAAGGCTCCATAAGAAGCACCTGCATTTCCTGTCCAACTATTCATTTTCCCCGTTGAATCGTTAGTTTGTGAAAATCCTCCTGTTAAAGATATGTTTGCTCCTCCTTGACCATAAGTTGAGATATAATACAATTTAATTTTATCATCTTTGATTTCTGCACCTAGTTTTCCTCCAATAGCAAGAGATGCCCCCGCTTCTGCCTTAATATATGCAGAAATACCAACAAACTGAGTTTTCCTTATTCGTTCAGCCCATGAGTGCATACTGTTTTGATAACTTTTCCACGTATCTACACTGTTACAGCCCTTACATAACATTCCCGTTCCTTTGCCTGATTTTATTGCTGAAATCTGTTGTTGGGCATATGCCCAGTTATTTTTTGCTTGTGAAATTAACTTGGCTGCTTCATCTGCATCTTTTGGCATCGATAATGTCGCACCGAAACTATCTTTAATATGTCCACTTGGATCTAACCATCTCAATGGATTATTTTCTACATACGTATACAGATTCAAACTCAGCGGACTCTTAATATCCCCTTCATACGTATCCTCATTAATAAACCGCCCTACACTTGGATCATACCATCTTGCGCGCAAATATTGCAGATTCGTTGCTGCGTCCCAATATTCGCCCGAGTAACGGAAAATGTTCGGAACCTGTTCCTCTTGTACCAATGGATTGCCCCAGATATCGTACGTATAGCGGTTCAATACATTGCCTTGTGCATCCCGAATCTCCGTAATGTCGCCGTGTCCGTTGGATACGTAATATTGCATACCTTGTCCTGGAACCTGACGAGCCAGTAGCTTGCCGTAATCGTCATGGACATACGATGCTGTAATCGTGATGCTGCCGTTCCCTTCCACCTTGCCTTCGGCTACGATTTTCGCCCGATCATCGTAGTAGTAACGGGTCGTTACGCCGCCTTCGGCGCGCTCCACCATCAGGTTATCCCCGTTGTAGCGGTAGCTGACAGCTTTGCCATCTTCTGTTGTCACTTGGGTCAGACGGTTGCGGCTGTCGTAAGTATAGCTTGCCCCCTTGATGTTCGGTACCTGATCGCTTTGCAGGGTGCTGCGGTTATCCCGCTGGTCATACGAATATGCCTCATTGAACTGACTTGATGTCTTGATTCGGTTCAGCGGATCGTAGCTGAACTGGAAGAACGCCCCGTTATCATTCTTCGCTATGATGTTGCGATTGTTATCATAGGTATAGCTGTAGTTTCCAAACAACGCATCTCCTTGCTTCTGCTGGATGCCCGTCCTGTTCATTCCATCATAGGAATAGACTTCATTCAGTCCGCTCGAAGACTTCAAATCAGCAATCCGATAGGAGTCATCATACGAATATTCAAATCGAGCCAGCTCTCCTCCGGTGCCATCCATTACTCTCATGCTCCTTGGCACTGAAATCGAGAAAAGTCGCTCCGTCTGACTTGCTAGGCGGTAGGCGCCCGACGCTATAGCTTGCTCTTCGCGCAATCCCCGCTTCTCATAATTGAATGACAACACCGTCTTGTCCGGATACGTAATGGATTCGAGTTCGCCCGATGGGTAATACGCATAGCTTGTTGTCCCTGTCTGATCCGTCATTGTCGTCCGTTTGCCTGTCGCGTCATAGCTATACGAAACTCTTTCGTCCGGCGCTACGACGGCCGTCAGGAAGCCCCGGCTATTGTATTCGAACTGTTGGATCTGTCCCTTCCGATCAATGCTTTTGATCACGCTGCCGTTGCCGTCATAATAGAAGCGTTTGCCTTGCTTGTTCGGATCGGTTTGCTCCAGCAGACGGCCGATGCCGTCATACCGCTTCTGCACGGTATTTCCGTCCGCATACTTGACTTCGACCATATCACCCGACAGATTATACCGATACCGCGTCGTCTTCCCTTCAGCATCCGTAACGGCGATCAATCGTCCCAGTACATCATACTCGTATTTCGTCACATTATGGTTTCCGTCGTAAGCTACCTTAACGTTCCCCGCATAGTCATATTCATAGCGAGCTAACAAAACTTCTTGACCCGACGACTTGATTTCTTCCTTCTTGATGACTCTACCCATAATGTCGTACGTTTCACGCATTCCATTATTTTCTCCGTCGAAGGTTGTCTTGGTGTTTGCCGCATCGTTATAGACAACGCGGTTCGATCTGGAACCAAATTTCTCCTTAATAATCCGATCCCAGGCGTCATACTCGTATTGAATCACGGATCCGTTAAAGTCCCCTTTGCGAATCAGCCGGCCGTTCTCATCATACGTGTGCTGAGCCATGCCTCGCCCATTCGTTTCAGCAATCAGGTTGCCGAGCGGATCGAAATGTTTCTCGATTTGCAGCCCGTTCGGATTGGTAATGAACATCTTATTGTTCTGATCATCATATACGACGGTCGTCTTCGTTCCGTCGGGATGAATTTCGGCGGTAATTCGTCCCAGCTTGTCATACGTATAGGAGGTCTGGTTTCCGTTACCGTCTGTATATTTCGTTGGAAGCCCGCTCTCCGGAATATATTCCATCTGACTTTTGACGAGTTCATTCTTGCCCTCTACGTTCTTTACCTCTACGGCTTGTTCGCTTAGATACATGCTCTTGAATTTAGGGCTGAAGTCTTGATAAATAGTCGTTTCCCCGACATCTCCCTTAATCCGAATCTTAATCGGGTTGCCGGCATAGTCATACTCATAGTTCAATTGTTGGACAATTTCGCCTCGATCATTTTTGGAAACGGCCTGCTTCAATCCCCCGCGATATCGATCGTATTCATATTCAGAGCTCAGCGTCATTCCCTGATCCATCGGCACACTACTACTCTTCATGCGGAACAGCTTATTCTCTACTACGTCTCTGTACTCATAACGGCTTGTTATGCCGATCGGATTCGTTTCCGAAGTCAGTTGTCCCCAATAATCATACTCACGCGTAGTAATACGAGGCGCAGATGCATATCCCTCTTGATAATGCGTCTCTTCAATCCGGGTCGGATTCGGATTCCTTCGGAATCTGTCATATGCATAATTGAACACCTGTCTATCATTTGTCTGTAGATCCTTAACTTCCGTTTTTGTGTTATAGATTGCCGAAGGTTTATCGTACGCAACAAACTGCTTCTCGTACGTATAGGTTGTCGTTTTGTATTTATCGTACACATCCACAGAAAACCTAAAATCCTGCTCGATGTACTTTCCTCCATCACCAATCCCCGCTCTATCTTTCACGTTACTATGATCCATTGTATATTTAAGGGTCATTTCATTCTTTTGTGTATATTGGGATGAACTATAGTAACTGCGGCGAGATTTATATCGCACCACACGTTCCTCCGCGAAATCTCCGATTTTCCGTTTAATCGCGCCATCAAATCCGTATTCCGTAATGGCTTTGGTCGGATGCTCTATTACGCCAAGTGCGATAACCTCGTTCTCTCCCCAATTTACCCTGTATGCTTCAGATCCTTCAGGTATTTCTGAATACGAGCTGACTAAATTAAAAAATAAGGGCTTCCATACGCCATAATCATACTTGGTCGAGCGACCCATTGGATCGATCACTTCTGTTAAAATATCCTGCTCCCGGTACAGATAATCGTTCTTTATTTTTTTGACTCTTTCTTTCTTATAGATCACCCTTCGATCTCCGCTTTGAATAGTAACCGTATGATTTCCATTGTAGGAAATATTCATTTCGTTCTTGCCTTGGTAGTCTCTGGTCGAGCTTTTGATCTGATGCAGAACCCACCCTATGTCCGGCTGATACTTGTATGAGAATTGAATATAGTTTCCATCTGTGTCTTCGATGAAGATAAGATTGCCTATATGATTAAAATATTGGCTGACTCCAGTCGTCTTATTGAGAAGCTCATAAGAGGCTCGCTCATCGGACTGCAATAACTTATTTGACTCCATAAAGACCAAATCGCCGAGCGGATATCCTACCAAACGATCATCTTCCAGCCCGTATGTACCAACACCCGAAATATAAATGTAGCGATAGTTGTTGACCCGCTTTATAAACGAAATATCCCAAATCCATCCCTTACCGAGATGAAATATTTCTTCCTCCTGAGTCGCCTGTGTACTGTTTCTACCGTTTTCGTTTACATAGATATCATCTTTCGCCAAAGAACTGTCATAAATTCTCCGCAGCGCAAAATTCATGCCGTTCGATCCAGGCATAACCATATCCGTGACTTCCACACGCAAGGATCCGTCTACAGGAGAAATATGATCGCTAACGGATCCGACGGAGTAAGGCGCTTGATCCAGCCGGATTGGACGATTGCGTAGTGCTTTCTCATCGTATAGATTATTGCTAAGGAAAGCTAACGATCGCTTCTCCCGTAATCCATACACTTGATCCGTCACCGACGGGCTCTCTTTCCCATAGACCTGTTCCGTTACGCTGGCTTGGTATACAGCCTCTGATACACTCTTCATTTGTTCTTGATGCTCAATTATCGGATCTGGAGCAGGCTTCGGATAGGTGCTGGTCATGAATTGCTCATAGTCTCTTCCCTGCTGCTTTGCTTTCAATCCTTGATAGATTTGATGAAGCTCGTAGCCCTTGAATAGTTCCTCCGTCACCCAATCCCTGGTCACGCCAAAGGTTTCAGTTAAGGAGGTAATCGTAATAAGCTCGTTTGGGTTTAAATCCGTGAATGTTGCGTGCGGACCATATACGCTATCATACACACTTGTAGTTACCGATGGATGATTTTCCTTGTTTGGAATATCAATCGATAACCTATCTTCTGCCGATATCAATGGTATGCTGGTGAACAATAAAGCAAATGCGAGAATGATTGACAACCATTTTTTCAAAATATATCTCTCCTTATCAATTTCTAATTCATTCTTTTCAATCTAGTATTAGCAACATATACCTTTCCTTTTCCATTCGTGCCTGTTTCACTTAGGTGAAAATGTACCCGAACAAGTGCCGCATTAGGAGGAGGAGTAAATTGTCCCTGCAATCTTGTCCAGTCCATAGATGTATTCACATGGGCAGGTGTATCTGCTCCAACTAGCTTATAATTTGGATCAAAATAATGTAGAGCAAATGATAACGACGAATGGTTAAGTCATCTTTCTAGCATCAATCATTTGAGAAGATTGCCCCGGCCTCGGCCCTACATCTGTGCGATATACATTTCCTTCGCTTCCTTCTGATTTCCATACCGACCAGCCAGCTGCATTCGATTCTCTTGCATGAATATCTTGAAATGACGAATTATAAAACAGATCAGTCGCAGTGCCTTGAATCTTCTTCAGCGCATCTAAATAGATAGTTCCGTAGCCATTACTGGAAGATTCCTGCAAGTAAAATGAATCCTCGCAATCGCTGCACCTGTTGGTAGCGTTAATTCCCCGGTAAATGTAAACCAACTAGATGGGGTTCCATATGTAAAAGAGGTCTTTGCACCAACCAAATTGTAATTAGGATCAAAATAATGAATAGCTACGCAGAAGCCTGCGTTGTTCATTCGCTCGATTAGCAATCTACCACTCACACTATATTTTTGGTTTGGAAAGTGGGGATATGATTTTACCCTTCATCAATCCACCTCCCTATCTCATATCGTTAATACACATAGATTAAATTGGAGCCGATGGCTGGCGTTTTGTACATTTCACTTTCAATTTCGATTGGATTTAATGCCCGATTCCAGACTTTCAACTCTGCTATATTTCCGTGAAATTGATATTGGGTATCATTATTCCAACCAGAGAAGTAAGCACTATCTGCAACATTTCTATTAGAGGCAGTCCCTATCTTCGCAAGAGTCTGTCTAACGCCATTGATGTACAACTCATTTTTGTATATATCTCCATTCGTGAATATTGCAGATACGTGAACCCACTTATTTACTAGCGGATCAGATGAGGTTCCATACAAGTCTCCATTGCCTGTATTGAAGCCAAATAATCGATCATTAAAGTACAAGTCGTAAGAACTATTCGCCCAGCTAAAAGGCATTTCGATTTGGTTCCCGTCCCACTTCATCCAAAATTGAACGGTTGTCTGTGCACCTTGGGTCGAATCCACTTGAATTCCTGATAATTTCATTTGTTGGAATCCGTTGAACTTCAATGATTGAACAGGTTCATCTCTTAGCTTCCATTCTCCTACCAAATCTGCTAGTGCTACAGGATTTTTCGAAAATACACTGCTGGAAATTTCGGTTTGTGTTAGCGCCCGCTTCCAGATTTTAAGATCAGATATTTGTCCTTTGAAGCGATAATCCTCACTCTTTGCCCAGCCAGAAATAGTCGCATGATCTGACACAGATTTAACCAATGATTGGCCGTAATGTTGTAACGATTGCTTTGTTCCATTTACATAGATTTCACTTTTTGTAATGTCCCCGTTATTAAATATGGCTGTAATTTGAACCCATTTGTTCGCGATACTCTCGGCTGGAAATCCAAATAAGTCCCCATTCTCCGTATTGAAACCAAACACATTGCTGTTAAGCCAAAGTGTATACCCAGAATGCCAGCTAAATGGCATCAAATTGTCTTGACCCGTCCAGTACATCCAAAATTGAACGGTTGTCTTCGCATTATTAGCACTGCTAACTCCCTTGGCATTGATTGCAACTTTTTCTTTTCCTGTAAACGTCTTTTTCTCGGTGGGAATTTAGCCACTTTCTGCAACATTTACAGCAGATTTTCGAATCAAGTTCCCATTTGCGTCATATTCATAAATGACATTGTTCCCTGCATAACTCGTACCCGCTGACAGCATTGTTACAAGAAATATTAGTAGTGATAATAGTATCTTTTTCATATGATTCCTTCCTCATCCGAATCTCATTGTTTTATGCTGCTCGTACGATTCCCGTTTTGATCGAAATCATATATAAAAATACTTATGAGTACTCAATCTATTACCTGAACATGCACCCATGCTACAGCCATCATATTCCCGTATTGATCAACCGTGTAGACATGCGTAATGTAAGTACCTGATTCATTATTATGTTTGCTGAAGGGAATTCGGATTTTCCATACACCCGGCTTTACTTTTTCTCCTTTCACCCACGGATTTTCAAGATCATCCTGACCATTATGATCCGTCCATGTTGGAAATCTGACTTCATTAATGCTATTAGGGATTCCTTCTACTAAAATTTCATATGCACCGTCGCTTTTCTTCACCTCTTGCGGAGCTCTAAGTTGAACGTTATTACCGCGAACCGTAACGATAAAACCATCTACAAACTTCCCATCCGCATAGACATGGGTAATATAGCTTCCAGCCTCCTGATTATGCTCACTATAAAGTACAGTTGCTTTCCATACTCCATTCGCTACTTTACTTCCCTCAATCCACTTCAAATCATCCTGACCGTTGTGATCAGTCCACGTTGGGAATTGAACCTTCTGAGTATTATGATCCAAACCATAGATGGTGATATCGTAAGATACACTTGGTAGATTCGTCTCGATCGGATACTGAGTTCCACCCGTCACATTTACCTCTGCTCCGCCAAGCATCATGTTGTTTCCGTATTTGTCAAAGCTATAAATATGCGTGATATACTTCCCTGTCTCATAATTATGCTTCTTGAATGGAATCGTTATTTTCCATGTGCCATTGCCTTGATTGACTCCTCTAATCCAAGGTTGCTCCAGATCGTCTTGGCCATTTGCCTCTGTCCAAGTTGGAAACCTAACTTCATTCACATTTTCGCCTACGCCATCTATGTAAATATCGTATGACTCGTCCTTCAATGATGCTTTTTGTGGACTGCGCACTTTCACGTTCATGCCCACATTAACGATTGTCGCTGCAACCATACGATCCCCATCATAAATATGAGTAATATAAGAGCCTGTTTCCATACCGTGATTTTTGAAAAATACAGTCGCCTTCCATACTCCGTCTGACACCTTCGTTCCCTTGATCCACTCCGTATCATCCTGGCCATTATGCTCTGTCCATGTAGGGAAATAGATCTGTTCAGCGTTACTTCGTATCCCTCTTATATAGATCTCATAGGAATGAGCCGATAAATTAATTGTCGGTTGTATCGACAGGTTTACTTTTTTCCGATTCGTTTGGTTTCCGTTAGAATCATAAATGTAAGACATATAAGTTCCGTCTGATAGAAAAGCAGCGATCAATTTTCCGTCAGAATCATATATGTAATCGTTCTTCTTCGCATCAGTCGACAAATTAATAAACACAAGCTGTGATTCCTGTTTCCCTTCTTGCGCAAGCGCTTTCTCACCTCTAAAAATGTTTGCCCCAACCATAAGAACAAACATTATGGTTATGCAGAAGAGTAGTTTCTTGGCATCCTTCACATATACCCCTACCTTATCTTTGATATATTCTATATTTACTATATCTACTGACCTACACAATTTTACAGACATTAATTTACATAATTATTAATTAGCGGGTATTATTTTGGAGTATTTTGCAACATCGTGTTTCTTTTTATCACCACTTGGAAGCGTTTCTATGTATACTATGCTCATATATTCATCATTGGAGGTTCAAAGTGAATGAAAAAACTGTTTTGCATATTACTTTTGCTATTTGGATGGGCTCCTGCAACAATTACTTCAGCCTTTGCTTCAGAGATAACAGAATTTGAATATGATGCCAATAACAAATTAGTGAAAACGATTTCTAACGACACCCAAACAAAATATGAGTACGATAAGAATGGAAATATGATTGGCAAGAAAATAATTAAAAATGCAGTAACGATTCCTAAGAATCTAGTACGCAACCCTTATTTCAAGGAAACGATGGAAACCGGCGAGGCGAGAGATTGGAGAACTGAAACATGGGGTGCAGCAAGCAGCAGCTTCTCTATTGTAAAGTTTGAAAATAAAAATTTACAAAAAATAACTGGTGAGGGTATCGTCAACAACGGTATTGTTGCCGTTAGTCAGATCATCGATGTCGCCGCAGACAGAGAATTTGTTACAAATGCTACATTAAACGTAGAACAGTTAAATCAAGCGAAGGTTCAATTGTACATAGATTTCATTAGTGCTGACGGAAGCTATGTTGGAGCCAACGTCACGGAATGGGATCAGCTTACAAATGGTGGATTTATCACTCTGACAAATCATGGCCGAGTTCCTGCTTCAGCAAAAAAAGCAGTCGTATACACCATTCTTCGTGCAACCAATGACCAAGGTTCAGGAATCATTAATGTAGATTCCATCCGATTTGCATATAGCTTTGATCACAATCAAGTATCTAATCCTTCATTCCATTCTAATCTTGGCTCTGAGTTAGCAGACGATTGGAGAAAGACGGTATGGAGTACAGGCAAATCACTCTTCGAAACCGTTCGATTCGAGAACAACCCTGTCCAGAAGATTTCTGCATCAGAAATGGGAGTCAATGACATGGTTGCTGTTAGTCAAACGATAAAAGTGGAGGAAGATCGAGACTTTTCGATTAGCGGATTATTCCAAGTTGAGCAATTGAAAGGCAGTAAGGTTCAATTGTATTTGGACTTTATGGATGATAAAGGCCAATTTATAGGTGCCAATATTACAGAGTATGAATACCCAACACATGGACAATTTATCATTCTTTCGAATTCAGGGACAACCCCTGCAAATGCCCAGAAAGTAGTCGTTTATGCAATCATTCGAGGTTTGACAAATCAGTCATCCGGCAGCATGTATGTCGACTCCATTCACTTCCAATATTCAAGTGAACGAAATTTATTATCTAATCCTGAATTTATGATTTATCCCGATCAAGATGAAGTCGGCGATGCTTGGAATAAAGCGTCATGGTTAGTTGAGAATAACGATTTTCAACTCAAGCGTATGAATCAACAACATGCTCAAAGTATTTCGGGTTCCGGGATTCAAACAAACGGCGCACTAAGCATTTTCCAAAATGTAAAAGTCGATCCAGCGAGAAATTTTGAAGTTAGTGGAACGATTCATGTAAAGCACTTGGAACGCGCTAAAGTGCAGTTATATATCGATTTTATGGATGTTAATAACCAATTTATCAGGGCAAACATTACCGAACAATCTCAACCAACTACAGATTTTGTAACGTTGAGAAATAACGGGCAAGTCCCGCAAGGGGCTGTACGCGCTCATGTATACGTAATTATTCGAGGAACCGATAATCAGGCATCTGGCAGTATAGACATTAAAAAGCTAGTATTCAAATACAACTAGCGATATTCTTTATTTAAATAAGAGAAGTCCAGCCTAAATGGTCGGACTTCTCATTTGATTTTACTCCATCCACTTTTTAATTAGATTTCCCATCGTTTTCGAACAAACACTTTATTTTTTGGATATTTTTTATATCGTTCTATTGAAATCTCTCCACCATGTCGAATCCCCAACATTAAATAATGATCACTATGCGAGCCTGTAGTAAACGTTCATTTGGTGAGGAAATGCCTAGCGCTGAATATTTCCCTGTTATTACTGTAGCTGAATCGTTGGTTATCCTTCCAATATTTCTATATCCCGCAACAAAGTCAGAAGCTAAAAAAGCTTTCAAACAAAAAAAAGGCATGGCATCAGGTACAATGCATGCCTTAACGTTCATTTGGACGCGGTATTGCTATAGCCATTAATTTCATGTTCATTATAGATTACATCTTTCCTTAACGTAAGTACCATTGTTTTTAAAATAAACCTGTCGATAACTACACCAGCTCCCTCAGCCAATAAGACAAGAACTCCCGAATACGTTCATCCCTCTCAGATTGCAGCACTCGCCGGAACATCCAGCGTACCCGCTCTCTTACCGTCCGATCCCGCTTCGCACACAACCCTAGTAAATCGATACAATGCAGCCGCTCAGCCGCGCGCCCATTCTCAAGCAGGTGGGCATATACAGCAGTTCCTCGGGCAACTTCCCGCTTGCAAGCATCTGCCAGACGCGGATTTCCGTACTCCAACTCAAGATCTGCTGGCTCGCCGGAAGCAATGAGAACAAGCAGTTCCAACATGTACGGGCGTGCCGTCTCCGTCGTATTCTGAATCATGCTTAGCAAGCAAATTGCCGTCGGTACAGCCACCTCGTACAGGGCGCCCTGCACAACCACAATTGCTTCTATCGATGCACTGGCCAGCTCCGCTTCTGCTGTTGTCGAAGCATCCTTCAACTGAAGGAGAGCCTCAGGCAGTCGTTCAACTGCTTCTGCCCCCCGATATGTCGTCCAAGGTATGCGAATGATATCCCATGTCATCGTTCAGCCCTCCTTCATGGATGCCATCTCACCTATGATTAACATATTAGAGCTGCCTCCGAATCAGAAGCATATCTGCGTAATCGAAGGATGCCCCTAAGCGATAACAGCTAGCTCTATTGTACTTCCCACCTCTCATCGCGCATGGGAAATCGATACTCCCGTTAGTAAACCATCATTATATCTGAGCGCAAGTGCAAGTTGCCGCCGATTCTCGAATATATTTAGTTGCATAAACACGAATCGATTCATGCGCATCGATCAATCACACATGGAGGCGAAGGCCATGAACGTCATGAGAGCTTTGGGGTATGAGGAAACCGATCGTCTGCTCATCATTAATGCCGACGACTTCGGTATGTGTCATGCAACGAACATGGGGATTATGCAGCTGCTTGAGGAGGGATCGATCTGTTCCACCTCCATCATGATGCCATGCGGCTGGGCCAAGGAAGCAGCGAAGTGGAGTGCCGCTCATCCAGAGCTGGACATCGGGGTACACCTCACCTTCACGAGCGAGTGGGAAGGGTATAAATGGTCGGCGATGAACCGCTCACGAGACATCTCCACCCTGCTCACCGAGGAGGGCTACTTCCCTGAGGATTGTCTGACCGTCGAGCATCTCGCCGATCCTGAGCAAATTCGCTGTGAGATGATTAGTCAAATTGAAGCGGCAAGACGTATTGGCATCAATATTACGCATGCAGATAACCACATGGGCAGCTTATACGGAATCGCGTCGGGACGGGATTTCCTTGACGTAGTATTTGATGTATGTGCAGCGTATGGACTGCCGTTCCGCATGCCAAGACGTATTGGCGGCATGAAGCTGAATCCAGAGCTCGAGAAGATGGCGAAGAGGCGGATCGATCTGGCAGATGCCAAAGGGGTTGTCATTCTGGACACACTGCTCGGGCTCCCTTATGAACGGATTCCAGGAGAGACGTACGCTCAGGTCAAAGCCAAGGCGGAAGCACTCCTACGCGGTCTTCTTCCCGGTATTACCGAGATGTACCTCCACCCCTCCATCGTATCTGATGAATTAAAGGCCATTACACCGCATTGGGAGAAGCGCGGCATGGAATGGAGATTATTCCGCGATCCAGACATCAGGCGTATCATTGCAGAAGAAGGTATTCAGCTCATTCGCTGGCGAGACTTGCGGGATGTACAGCGCGGCCAGCTCCCACCGCTTATGTAGGAACAAGAAGGAGGGTCATACAATGAGCATTGCGATATCCCCTGCACGCAAAGCTGCCTTCGCTTCAGGAAATATTTCTGCCAACTTATTGGCCCAAATGTTCGCAGCCTATATTGTCTATTATTACGTCGACATCCTTGGCGTCCGACCAGGTCTCATCGGCATAGCAATGGTGATCCATGGACTCGTCGGCGCCTTTCTCAATCCATTATTCGGCTATATGTCCGATCGGTTTCGTACGAGGTGGGGCCGGCGCATTCCCTACATGGCATTTGGAACGATACCGCTCGCGGCTGTATTTACACTCATCTGGTTCCCACTTGCTTCCGGTAACGGGCTGTTCTGGTACTTCCTTGTGCTCGTGCTGCTGTACGATATTCTGTATGTACTCGTCATCCTCAATTATTCAGCGTTGTTCCCGGAAATGTTCGTTACGATGAAGGAGCGAGCATCTGCCTCTTCGTGGAAGCAAATGTTCGGCATACTGGGAATGATTGGAGGGGTAGCAGCACCACCGCTAGTCTATACCGAATACGGGTGGGGGGCTATGGGGCTTACCTTCGGAATCATATCCGCTATATTTCTGGCTGTGATGATCTGGGGCTCGAAGGAGAATGAGCAGGCATCTGCTCGCTCAATCGGGTTATGGAAAGCTATTGCGTATACGTTCTCTAACCGTTCTTTTGTCGCCTATGTACTGGGCGGTTTCTTCGTGCAATTGACCTTTGCTCTTCTGACCGCGGCGATTCCGTTCTTCACCAAATATGCACTGCACGCAAATGAAAGCGCCAACACAATTATGCTTGGGCTGGTCTTCGTTACTGCGATCCCGTTCGTGTACGTATGGGCGCATTGGACGAAACGCTACGGACCGCGCAGTACGATGATTGCTGCCATCGTATGCTATATGTTTGCCTTAGCTCCACTTCTGTTCGTCTCATCGGAACTCAGTGCCTATATAGCAGGCGCATTCATCGGGTTCAGCCTTGCTGGACTTATCATCCTACTCGACATTCTCCTCTCTGAGGTCATCGACGAGGACGAGCGCACGACAGGGGCACGACGCGAAGGTATGTATTTCGGCATGAATGGATTTATTATTCGGTTCGGCGTCTCCCTGCAAGCCATTATTATGAGCACCGTACTCGAATCCAGCGGCTATGTTGCCAATAGCGCGCAGCAGCCTGACGCAGCCATATTGGGGATTAGACTGATGCTGGCAGGCATCCCAATCGTTGCACTCGTATTCGCCATCATTTGCTTTGTTATCTATCCGATTCGCAGCTCGCCGCAACGGGATGGATCTTAGCAATTTACACTTTAGACTCTTAGCTTTGCTTTTCGCACTCAGCACTCAGCACTCAGCACTTTGCTCTTGCTCTTGCTCTTGCTCTTGCTCTTACCTTGCCGATAGTTCTCCCTGGTGTTTCCTTACCGAATCAACCGCCGAAACGCTTCGTCAGCTTGTCCATATGGGCTTGTGCAATCTCACTCAAGTCGATGTCATACTTCTCCGACAGCACAATGACATTCGCCAGCACATCACCGAGCTCTTCCACCAGTTCTTGACGCAGTTCATCGCGGCTGCGCTCCCCTTCATCTGGACGGTCACGGCCAATTTCCAGCGCCCGAACAACACGTGCAACCTCTCCCACTTCCTCCATGAGGAAGCCGACGCGAATAAAGGAATTATATTGCGACCATTCCCGCTTCTGATAAAATTGCTGCACCCACTGTTGAAATGGTTTCATCTCCATTGTAAATTAACTTCCTTTCCTAACCAATGATGTCTATACTTAATGAAGTATACCAGATGAGGAGGCATTACTCGTGAAAAGATTATGTGTGTATTCCGGATCCAACTTGGGGACGCACCCCAACTTCGCCTCTAGCGCGCAAGCTCTAGGCCGTGTACTTGCTGAGAAGAACATTGAACTTGTATACGGTGGCTCCAAAGTCGGTCTCATGGGCGAAGTAGCCAATGAAGTGCTGCGCCTTGGCGGCAAGGTAACAGGCGTTATGCCGCGCGGATTGTTCCGAGGTGAAGTTGTACATACCAACTTGACTGAGCTCATTGAAGTAAAAGATATGCATGAACGCAAAAAAACGATGATCGATCTGTCTGACGGATTTATCTCGCTGCCAGGCGGATTCGGAACATTTGAAGAGCTGTTCGAGGTCATTAGCTGGGCGCAAATCGGCATTCATCAGAAGCCAATTGGCGTACTGAATGTGGAAGGCTATTTCACACCTATGCTGGAAATGGTTCGGCACTCCATCCAAGCAGGATTTGTTAAGCAAGAGCATGAATTGCTCATCCTTGCTTCTGCTGACCCTGCAGAGCTCGTTGAGAAGCTGCTTCAATATACACCGCCGGTATTCGGCAACAAATGGAGCCAGCTGGATTCTGAATCCGATAAATAGCTTCTGACTTTTCAACCTTGTCTAACATGATATACGCGAAAAATAGGTAACGCATCAACTCGTACAACTCATCATCCATGTTCATCTGTGGAAGCTCCAACGCGAGCTCCTCCACAGATCGGATGTGGTTCCCCCCATCTAAAGTTCATTCCTACCTGCTTATTTCGATGACAATTTCATCTTGGGAACTCCGTTCAATTGCGATATACTCAGGTAAGAGTGTAAAAACACGGTTTTCGGTTGGTAGTCCGAACGTTCCGGCATGAAAATGTTCGGGATCAGTAACCTTCCCCCCTTGGGATGTCCCTCACTCTTTATGACAAAGGGGGAATAGAGTGTGAAGTTAACCGTATTTTTTGAAGGTCCGTTCTGGATCGGCGTCGTCGAGGACACTGTCCATGGGCGTCTGAAGGCTTGCCGCCATGTATTTGGAGCAGAGCCAAAGGATGCAGAAGTGCTTGAATTCGTGGAAGTATTCATGATGCCGCTAATGGAACGGATCACGCAAACTGCTGTGAGCGCCCAAGAGCCGCTGCGCCGCATCAATCCGAAGCGGCTGGCAAGACGTGCCGCAATGGAAATGAAGCAGCGCGGCATATCGACGCAATCCCAGGAAGCTCTGCGTCTTGACTACGAGAGCAGAAAGAAGGAGCGCGTATGCCGCTCTCGGGAAGAACGCGAAGCCTTGCAGGAGAAAAAACGGAGCATTCGCATTCACAAGCGGAAAGAAAAGCATAGAGGCAGATAATCTGCTGCTATGACGCAATCGCCCCGCTCAGCACTACTGTGCCGGGGCGATTGTTGTTCATGAACGCAACGTGTCAGAAGAAAATAATTGATGAGGGAGGACTCCGGTTCTCCTTTTTTTTCGTGAAATTCGCAAAAAATCTTTCTTGCTACGATGAGAAGTTGCAAGTGATAGGCTCGTCTATATCTATGAACAGACAACGACAAAGGAGGAGAGCCATGGGCTGCACCGAGTCAGACAAAGACATCATCGAGCAAATTCTTGCAGGCAGGCAGGACTTATACGCGATTCTAGTCAACAAGTACAAACAGCGAATCTACGGCCTGCTACGAGGGATGGGAGCGACTCATGAAGATGCCAAGGATATTGCGCAGGAGGCATTTATTAAGGCATACCGCAAGCTGGCGGATCATGATCGAAGCAGAAGCTTCGCGTCATGGTTATATACCATTGTTGTTCGTACCTATCAGGATCGATTCAAACGCAAGCAGCTTGCAGTGGTCGAATGGGAACAAGAATCCTTGCTGGACGAGGCCACACCGGAAATGCTGTATCTGCGAACAGAATCCCAGCGGCATATACGGCAGTTCATTCAGCAATTGCCCCCAACGCAGCGAATGGTCATCCTGCTGCGCTATACGAATGAGTGCACCTACGAAGAAATAGGCGAGATCACGAATCTGTCCAAGCATCAAGTGAAAAATGCGCTATATCGAGCTAAACAATCACTTAAGAAACTCATCGAACAAGGAGGGAGCCAGTATGTCAGAGAATTGCCTCACGCATGAACAGATGGAGGGGTTGATCGTGAATCGGCAGCTTGGTTCCGTCATGGATCATATCGAGAAGTGCACGCGCTGCCAGCATCTCTTGGAGGCATGCATGGAGGAACAGAGTGACATGCATCAAGCTCTTTATCCGGACAAGCTGGATGACTCCTTCACGGATCTCATCATGGCCGCCATTGAAGCAGATAATAATCGATTTGATGGCAATATAGGCGAAAAGGAGCCAAGCTTTGAACACATGGCTACTCCAGTGCCTACACGAAAAAAACGTTCGCGCAAGAAGTGGATCGCGTCAGTTATTTTTCTGTTTCTCGTCATTTCCAACGTCCTTACACAACCAACGGTAGCGAATTGGATGAGATCGATGCTAGGTATGACTGCGGATGTAGGATTAACACAAGCTGAAAAGCTTGGTATTCATCGCTTTGTTAATGTTGCCGTAAGAGATAAGGGCATAACGCTGGAGGTAAAAGAACTTGCGGTGGATACAACCAGGCTTGTTATTGCGCTTCGCGTAGTTGGGCCTTATGGGGTTGATCTGAATAATTTGTTCAGAACGGACACAATTGATGTGTTGGACAGCAACGGAAAGTCAATCGTTGATCCGAATGCAACGGGCAGAATCGAAAACAGAAAAGATAAATGGTGGTGGGATGAATATCTGGTGATCGACATGGGGCTAAAGGAGACCACTGCTGGCGATCATATCACGATTCGGGGGAATGTTGATCATTTTGATTTCGAAAGATGGGATTGGCGCGTAAACGGGAATTGGAGCTTTGAAATAGGCATGGATATGAGGTCGGCAAGAGAACAAATGAAAATGATTCCGTTAGAAGGGGAGTACGTTGCGCCAGATGGTACTCGAATTAAGCCTACGCGAATGATTCATCATGCGAGTGCTTTCCAAATTGAATTTAGGAGCCAACTACCTTCTAATGCTGCTCCACCTAATGAAGGATTAGGCGGAAATTATTATCATGAAATAGGATTCTATTTGCAAGAACCGAGTGGTCGGAAAATTGCGAGTAGTGATTACTATAGAGACAAATCTTCAAGCAAGCCAGCAGCATTCCCGCTGCGTACAAGCTGCAATATCGAGGAAAGTAAAAAAGTCGTAACCTGTATCTACACATTTGGTCAGCTCTCGGAGCTGCCCGAGCAAGCTGAACTCGTAATCGACAATTATCATTACCCTATTTATACGAATGATTCGATATCGCTCGAAGTCAAAGACCTGCAATCCAATCCAGCAGTCTTTAAAACAAGGGGTGATGAAATTCGCATAGGCGGGGTAAATGGAATTCGTGATTCGTTTGTCAGTAAGGCAGAAGGGATAAAGCCCTCACTATGGCTGAAGGCATCGGGACGGTACTCTAATGAAAAATCTGGTGATCAGTGGACAGCTCGTGATGAACATGGGCATGAATTTACAGTATACCTGCTTGGAAGCTATGGGGAATCGGAAGATGCGTACCGAAAATATTCTGGTGAAATGGTAATTGGTGGGTTGGATCATATTCCTAAGAAATTGACGATTACCCGTACAGCGACAGATATGAGGTACCAAAACATCAATTGGTCGATGAAGCTGCCAAATTTAAGCCGTAATCTCTAGAGGGTCGAACAAATCATATAATTTGCCAATCCAATCTACTTTTTCATTCAATATCTTCAAGCATAAAAAAATCGGGTCAGGCATACACCGTGTCGAATCGCATGGTGTTGCCTAACCCGATTTTACATTTACGATTACAATATATGTTCATTTATTCATTAGTTATATACAACGTAATTCCACCCGCGAGAATCCAGCCGCATCCCCGTTCAGTTCCTCTTCATCTTATATTTACGAGACAATCCAAACCGAAATCTGCTTACATCTCATTCCCACCGATTAGGCATGTTGCTTTGCAGGGCGGCGCTCCAGCTGAGTTCTCAGCTCATCCAACTGTGCCAACAGCTGCTGCGAGATCTCATTCATTCGCCGATAGGATACTGTCGCTGCATCGCGGTTGCCATTATCCATCTGACGAGCAGCTTCGCCTGCCAAGCGATGAAGCATCTCATGCTGCCCCACCATCTCCTTGAACAGTGGAAGATGGGCCACTGGCGAATCGCTTCGCTGCTGCTCTGTTGCAATCCATTTGCCAAGCCGGCATTGATGGAAGTCCTCCATGACAGCAGGATCACTCTCATCGAAGCCGAGAAGCCGATTATACGTGCACCATTTCCATAGTAGATGATCGGTTTTCATAATTCGAATCCATTGTGCATCATCGATATGACGGAACCATTCAAGCGATTGCTTGCGCAATGTCTCAACCGATTGACTGGTTGTATAGAGATGCTGACCGGTAGCCTTGGCCATAGACATCATTTCTTCTGTATTCTTCACAATGCCAGTCATGCTGGCTGTAATTTCTTGTGTAGCATCCGCTTGTTGTTCGACAATGGAAGCGATTGCATCCTCCGAAGAACCTACCTCTTCCACCGACAGCATCATACGATCCAACTGCTCGAAAGCGCTTTTATTTTTATGATGCTGGATATCCATTTGCTCCGACATATCCCGAGTCCGCGCTTGCACCGCTGTAGCCATGCCTTGAATGCTCTCAATGACATCATACACATCATGAACGGCCTGCTTCGTTTGATCAGACAGTTTGCGAACTTCCCCAGCCACGACAGCGAAGCCGCGTCCTTCTTCCCCAGCACGGGCTGCTTCGATCGAAGCGTTCAGCGCGAGCAGTTGTGTCTCTCCAGCGACCGTGTCGATTAACTGCACGACGTCCGTTAACTTCTGCATGGAACGCTGTAATTGGTCAAAGCGAGTGCGTGTATCTAAGAACAAATCATTCATCTTCTCGAAGCCTTCGATCGTCTCTTCAACAATCTTCCGATTCTCCTGAAGCGCCGCTATCATATTCACCGTATTCGTAGCAGAATCTGCCGTCTGCACGGACACCTCTTCAATGGAAGCTGTCAATTGCTCGGTAGCAGCCTGAATGTCCAAAACATCTTGAAGGGATCGCTCAGCAGCGATCAACAGTGTGTGCAGTCCATCAGACTGAATTAACATTTCCATAATGTCGCTATTGTTGTCCATCAGGCGATATTCCGTTGCAGACTGATAGGATTCCAATACAATTTGGGCATCCAGCATCACAATCCGGTGAAGCGCCATTAAGATCGCAGAAGCATCATTTGAACGGAAATCATTCACGATGATGGGAACCAAGTACTCATATACGCGCAAGAACGAGGCAATGAACCATTCCGGCTCTAATTGTATGCGGCTGTGTACCTGCCCAATTCGCTCTCTCATTCGCACGTATTCTGCATCGAATGAGACCTGAGGGATCGATTGCAAATAGGCGATAAACGTTCCCTTGAGCCTTGCCCTAGTACTGTGCTGATCAATCATTCGCTTCATTTCTGGCAATCCGAACAGTAAATCATAGTGGCGGTCTGTGATCGCTTCTGCGTACTTTTCCATGTAGGGAGCCAAACGACGCAGACATTCGGCATCTTTCGATGTGATTTGTAAGAAATTCATCTTTGTTCGTAGGGAATCCAATACAACAATATCGGATTCGGTTATCGAGTGAGGTAACATCGGTTTTCGGAGAATCACCGAATTCATCCCTTTCTCTCTCTAGTAGGTTGTTGATGTTTCCATAATTAATAGAATGCATATCCCCCTAAGTAATAGTACCATATCATTGATCATGACAAAACTGTAAGCTAACGTAAGTCAAATCAATAGATATGCTCCCTATAAATCTACTACAATGGAGTTAACATACAATTATGAACAACCTTACCTATTTATCGGCGGAAGGAGGGCCACCTATGAGCAACACATCGCGATTCCAACCGCGTCCAACACGATGGAAACTAGCTGTTACCTTGCTTGTCATCTGCCTGATGGCGCAGCTGCTAGCTGGGTGTGCGTGGGGCGGCAAGAGTGAGGGCAGGGCGAAGAAGGAGAATGCCTCCACCTCACCGATTCAGTATCAGATAAATGCCAATTGGAATGAGCAGACCCGAACGATACAATCGCAGGCCGTCGTTACGATTCGCAACGTATTCAATCGCAACCTTAATGAGCTAGTCTTCCATTGGTTTGCCGACAGCTACCGCAAGCCAGAGACGATGCCTGTTCAATTCAAGCAGCGCAACGAACAAATTCGCAATCAATCTCCTCAGGATGATGCCCATAACAGTCAAAGCATTGATGATCGGTTCTTCGGGGGAATAACGACGAAGAAAGTAACGACTTTAGAGGGCAAAGCACTGCAATTTAAGCATGCAAACCAATCGATGACGGTCACGCTTAACAAGGGGCTTGCTCCTAATGAGAGCGTATCGATTCGCATTCATTATGAAGTCCAAGTCCCGTATGGCGCACAGCGGTTATCCTATACAGATGATTATGTTGGCGGTACTTACTGGACGCCGCAGCTAGCCGTCTTCGATTCGATTCAAGGAGGTTGGAACCGGGTTCCGAACAATCCGAAATATAAGAGTGATTTCTTCTATGCTGCGGATTACGATGTAAGCTTGAATATGCCTGCCTCATGGAATGTGGCGATGACGGGCAGCTTGATTGATCAGCGTGTGGAGAATGAGAGGAAGATTGTTCATTCGAACGTGCAGAATGTCCGTCATTTCGGCTTCTACGCAAGCCCGAAATATATAGAGACGAAGGTCGATCTGCCTAGTGGCGGACAACTGTCTGTATTCACCTTCGAGCAGCCGGACGAGGAACAGATGAAGAAATATATAGCAGCGCTGCAGGATGCAATCGGATTCTATTCCGATAAGATTGGAATGCTGCCAATCAAGCATTGGAAATTCGCCGAAGCCCCATTCCCCGAAATGACGGACAGCTTAAACGAAGTAATCTTGTTCAACCGTCTCGGTGCAGCGGGTAATGAGCAAGGTGTGCTGTCACAGGATGTTCTGCGATCGATTGCCAAGCAATGGTTCTCACTTGCTATCGGACATAATGCGCTTACTGAAGGATTTTTGGAAGAAGGATTATCTGAATTCGCAGCTCAATACTATCGTCACGAACAGGAGGGAGCACCTTGGGCGATGTCGATATGGAACGGACAGTATCCAAATTTATCGCTGGATACATGGAAGGATCCAGATGCTGGAGCCCTCGTCATCCCATCCGAGCAATGGCCAGCCGTACTGTTCCAGAAGCAGGTAACGACTCCCGCGTTCCATGTTGGCCAATATTCTGAGCTGCTCTACCGCGTCAAGGGCGCTGCCCTAATGGTGCAATGGGTACAGAAGGCAGGCACCGAGGCACTGGACATCGTCTGGCACAAGTATTTCCAACGCTACAACGGACGGATGGCTACCATAGACGGATTTACGAATCTGATTGGCAGCACACTTGGAGATGCAAGAAAGTCAAACATGCAGGAACTGCTGTCGATGACAAATCCGAAGCCGCTTGCGTAAGTGGGTTTATCGAAGAATGATGGTAGAACACTCTGAAATCATCCTTATTCTATCAATGAATTAAGGGGCAGCAAATGCTGCCCCTTTTGCATGCTTATTGGTCGTCTGGGACTTGGACTCAACTGCTTGGATTGCCCCTCCGTCATCCTGCATTCATAAGCGGATATTCTGTTCTATCTCCGAAGCTGGGCCTCTCGTCCAAGCTCTACATGACCGCTTGCGAGCCACTCTTGCTCAAGTCTGTACAAATCCGTGCACATCCGATGAACGACCTGGCCATCCACACGACCGCTTTGAGCAGCCATTAAGAACACGTTCTTCAACTTATCCGCCCTGCGGGCAATGTTTCGCAGCAGCCGTACCCAAGGATGTTCACTTGACACCAAGGTCTCTGCGAAGCAAGAGTAAGCATAACGGGAACCTGCAAGAAATTTGAACGCATGAGAATGACAGTCGTACAACTCCGTCCATTTCGGGAAGAAATCCGGCTCCGGCTGATTCACCGTCCGGCTGATCATGTCATAGAACGTTGCATCGTCATGAAGCCCTCGCTGCCGCTCTAGGAAACGCTCCATGATCTGCCCCTTATCCGCTGAGTCATTCCGCTCGGGCCGACGTACAAGGAATACCTGTCTATCTTCTAGATGTACATACGGACTATCTACCATTCGACGGAAATCAGTCTCAGATACGAATCCTTCGAATTCGGGATAAGTATCACGCACCCAGTAACCTGCCCCGGCTGTGCAATCGGCCAGCTCAGAGTCTAGGCTAGACGTGCTGGATAGACCCTGAACCCACACCGAATGCACCGATTCTGGATGCCCGTAGAATCCTGGCTTCACATATGGCGACTCACCGCATACGATCCAGAGAAAGGCCGCTTGTTCTGAATAGTCGACGTCTTGCAAAATGGTATCAGCATCTTCATATGTCGCATACTGCACTTCATCATAGGCGACTCCGATTAGCCCCAGTTCAGACGGAACAAGGCACGGGGATTCATACAGCCATGGAAGCTTCTTATTTACATATAAGTGCTCATAAACCGAGCGCGTGCTCTCCCACGCATTGTAATACAACAGCTCAACAGGAACTCCCCACTCCTGAAGCGCAATCGATACTTGGACATTCCGACAATCGAGAAAGCCTTGTTCATAGCGCTGTCTTTCTTTCACTTGCATCTGTGCCTGTGCCCGTTCATGTTCTTGTTCTTGTTCTTGTTCTTGTTCTTGTTCTTGTTCAGCCATTTGAATTCACCGTCCTTCAGTACTTCCGTCCCTAATGTTCGTGTTCTTCCTACCTTCCATATAACTCCGTTCCTTATCTAGCTTCCAGCGCTGCTATATCCAACTACAGCCCGCTTCCAGCACCATCTCGTTGTGAGAAGCAGCAGGAGCGGTGCTGCAATAGCCCACACAATATCCCATGCGGCCAGCTCATGAAGCACAAACTTCGGAGCATAGTTGCTAATTAGAAAAATCGGAATCACGTACACGCCGATACGCTGCAGCCAACGTGGGAAAATATCTAAAGGCATATTGTTCGCGTCCCAAATCGAATGAGCAATCTCGGTCACTGCGCCAGTCTGAACGAAACGGAACGCAAGCAGCGCAGGCAGCAGCATGATGCCATACGTGACAAGCAGCGCAGATAACAACAAGGCGAAGAAGCCGAAGATATTGCCATCCAGCGGCAGATTCGCGCGATGCCAGCCGATGCCGATCATAACCGCACCGGCGATGACATTCGGGATAGGCAGACCAATATCGACATAACGCAGCGACACAAAAAATTGCAGCGATATCGGCTTCGTCAACATCAGATCAAGCGTCCCGTCGCGCACATATTGCTGCAGCCGAATGAAATTCACATAGAAAAGTCCCATGTAGAGCCCTGTCATCATCGTATAAGTGCCAATGAACAGCAGAATATGATCTGGTGTCAAGCTTCCGATATGCAGATCGGTCTGATACACAATTAGAATATATAACGCCTTGGCACAGAGGAAGGCAATCTCCACAGCGATGCCCATCCAGAAGTTGAACCGATATTCCATGCTTGCAGCGAGGCAATTTTTCACGAACACGCCGTATAAACGCAAGTAACTTCTCGCACTGTCAGTCCAAGAACGACACCAAGATAACGAGTACCAGCTTGTTCTCATCCCATCTTCAACCTCCCAGCCCGATGTACCGCTTAAGCCCGGCTCGCCAAGCGAGATGTGCTGCTCCTGCAAGCAGAGCAATCCAGCCGCACTGGATAAGCAGTCCCGTTAACGCTTCTCCCTCGCTCAATCGACCGTTCAGCACATTGACCGGGAAGTAAATGGTGTACTTGAACGGGAGCAAATTGAACCATCCATTGAGCGTATCGCCGAATACCTCAAGCGGTACGATGCCGCCGCTTAGAATTTGCACAAGTAGACCTGTGATCACGAAGAAGTACGAGATCTCTGCAAGACGAAACGCTAAGGCGCATATGGCGTAGGAGAGTAGAAACTGTACAGCTACCGCAAGCAAAAGCGCAGCAGCAAATAAGGCGATGCGGCTTGAAGACAGCACAGCATGACCATAACGGGAAGCGGCGAACAGCACGGCTGCAACTAAGCCGAGCAGGATACTGTCCGTCACGACGCGGCTCCCTGCATAAGCTGATACCCGATACCAGAAGTAACTAATGGGGCGAATTAAATAAGCGTTCAGCCCGCCGCTCTTAATGTCTTCGGCGATTGTGTGTTCCAGCTGTGTCATAACGAACTTCGCAATAAGACCGGATAGAATCGTGTACATGATCATTTGTCCGTAGTCATATCCGTAAAGTGTGTGCTGCTCCGAATTGCGGTACACCGCGCTCCATATCAGGGACTGAATGCCGATCGGAAAGAAGAGACTGATAAGTCCAATGACGAATTGGAACCTATATTCGAGCGAAGATTGAAATCCGATCCCGAAGGCGGCAGCATACTTGCCGTATTTCCTCCGATTGGATGTAGATTCCGCCCTATCCTCGCTCCGTTGATTAGGATCGCCCTCATTAGGTTTATCCTGGCTATGCTCATCCTGGCTATGCTCATTCTGACTATGTTCTTCCTGTCTGCACTCATCCTGATTACGGTTATCCTTCTGCTGCATGTCGTTCTGCTCCGGAAGCTTCCCCATCCGTTTCTTCCCCTTCTCGTTCTGCACATTTTGCTTCATATAGTTGTTCGATGACTTCCTCGATTGGAACATCCTCGACCGTCCAATCCTCAACGAGATCATGATCCAGCAGCAATCGTGCCAGCGGCTTCACCTCATCCGCTGCCACTTCCAATTCAGCCGACATTCCTTGATGCTCCCGCACCTCGGCAAGAAGACGAACAAGTTCTTGCAGCTGCTCAGGCGGAACGAATGCAGTAAATCGTACTTTCATTCGCTTGCGCCGTCCGAATGATCCGCTCATCCGCGCAAGCGCCCCGTCATAGGCAATTTCTCCGCTATGAATCACGAGCGCCCTGCTGCATACATGCTCGATGTCACGCATGTAATGACTTGTTAAGAGGATTGTCGCTTTCTTCTCCTCCTTGTAGGCCTTTAGGAACTGGCGAACATTTTGTTGTGCGGCAAAATCGAGGCCGAGCGTAGGTTCGTCAAGAAACAGCAATTGGGGGCGATGAATTAGCGCTGCAATCATCTCCATTTTCATCCGTTCACCTAGCGATAATCGCCGCACCTGCACACCCAGCAAATGCGTAACGTCCAGCATTTCAGCAAGCTCATCCAACGTTTTGCGGTACTCCAGATCGTCCACGCCATAGATACATTTGTTCAAATAAATCGATTCATTCGCCGGCAAATCCCACCATAGCTGACTCTTCTGCCCCATGACAATCGCGAAGCGGCGCTTGAACGCTTGCTGGCGCTCCCACGGCACGTAGCCGAGTACACGTGCTTCCCCATCCGTTGGGTGCAAGATACCAGTCAACATCTTCAACGTAGTGGTCTTTCCCGCCCCATTCGGACCAATGAATCCGACCGCTTCTCCCTGCTCAATCTCAAATGAAATTGAAGAAACAGCATGACGGTACAACTGTTCCCGATGAAATAGATTCCGAATGGAATGTTTAAGACCGTTCTGCTTGCGGTAATAGGTGAATGTCTTGCTTAATCCTCTGACCGTAATCGCACTCATGGGAGTCCTTCCCCTTCCCGTCAGCGTTTAAGCGCCATTATTATACAGGAGCACGCACTTCGAGCATACCGGCGTTAATCCACAGGACAATACTTCGCGCTGCTTGTTGTAGCTCTCTCCGTGGAAGACTTCTTTCAAACTGGATTCCCGCAAGTCCGCAATTGTGAATTCCGGGAAGAACTTGCATGGATTCACCTTGCCGTTAGGCAGCACATCCATGCGCGTAGATAAGGCCAGACATTCCTTCCGGCGCATGCCCGGACGCTCGGTGCCGAGAATGAACTCTCGCACCTCGTCCGCTTCTAATGCAGGTTGAAAACGAATGCGATTATTCCAGACGCGTGAACGCAATTTCTCCATCTCCGCAAGCAGCGGCTCTAAGTTCTCCGGCGACAAATGATACGTGAACGAATGCCAGCTCTTCTTCATCGGATCGTGGGCCGCTTCCAGCCACCCGAAATGCTCGGCAAAGTACGAATCCATTCGCTCTGCAACAGCCTCCGGAATATACCATGGGAAAACAAAATAGACAGAATTGACCCCCACTTCTTCGAAATATTCCATGAACTCATATAGTCGAGTTACCATCGCGTCATTGATCGTCAGGCTGATCGATACATCCCCCTTGAACTCACCCGAGCGCTTCTTATCCAGCAACAGCTGTATAGCCGCCGTTACCTTCTGGAAGATCCCTCGTCCGCGAATCGCATCATTCTCCTCCTCGAATCCTTCCAGACTAGCCAGCAGTGTGACACCCTCCGGCAGCTTGAGCAGCGAATCCAGCTTCTGCTCGACCAGCACCGCATTTGTGCAGATCGTCGCAATTCGAGGATCTGCCGCCAGCAGCTCGCACAGTTCATCCAGCTTCGAGTACATGAGCGGCTCGCCGCCCCACAGGAACATGCGCGAGCGGTAAGGTCTCGTTTCTTCAAATATTTTCTCGACTAACGAGAATTCGATTTCTCTCCGTGCTTCCTGACGCTCGAATTCATGATGGTAACCGTCGGGATTCCACTCGAAGCAGTGCTTGCAGCGCAAGTTGCAGCCATTGTTCAATTTAATGCCGATATCCCTTGGCAGATCGAAGGCAAAGGATGGATCCTCCTTCAGACCTCGGCTTCCCGTGCTCATATTATGAAGCGTCTGCTTCAAGGAACGGAACTCTGTCCGCGTTAACGTCGCACTTGTCTTCGGTTGCGTCATGTATACATCCCTCCGAAATCAGATAGTGAAAGCGTTTGGCTTTTTAAATTACAGTGCAGCTCATACAGCATTTCCCAAGAACAATCCGCCTCTAGCCAGCGGTCATAGGAAATGCCGAAGCCGAGCTGTTCCCATAGCTCTGCATTTGCCCGTTCGTGTTCGCCGAATGGCTCAAGATAAATTAATGGGGTGGCGGATGACAACGAATCGATGAGTGTTCCGCCACCAGGCTTGCTGACGATGGCCAAGCTGTTTCGAATCACCTCATACAGCAGCGGCCCGTTCGTGCCCCGTTCGTAGGTGAGCGGTTCATTCCGTTTCCATTCAGCCATTGGCGGATAAGCTGTATCAATTCGATTGGTTAGAGTGGTTAGAGTGGTTAGAGTGGTTAGAGTGGTTTGAGCAGTTTGAGTGGCTTGAGCAGCCTGCATAGTCCGATCATACGACAGTGATTCCTCCAGCCACGGGTGCCAATTTGGATCGGCCATATAGATTCGGTCGCACGGCAGCGCATCTAGCACTTCCTCTGAATGGTATGCCACGATGGCAAGTGAGTAATGGCGCTGGATATTCGCAATCTTGCTCCGATAAGTACCGATCCCCCAGCCACCTCCGTGCACGACAATCCGTCTCTCGCGCTCTGGATAGGGAACGAAATCTGCATCCGACATGGTCAACTTGGCATGAAGTTCGCTTGTACCCTCTCTCCCCAGTCTGTACAGCCAATGATGGCGATAGCGGGGGTATACATCTTCATATGGACGGTAGGACGGCGTATCGACTGCATCCAGTCGTAAGAACTCTGCGCGTATTGGCTCAGGATGCATCATCTTCTCATATCGCTGCAGAACAGGTATCCAGAACCCTGTAACAGCAAGGAAGACCGACCTTCCCTCATCTCTCCATCGCTGAAGCAGATTGGCTACGGCCCCTTCATCCAGCGTCAGACCAATATCTCGCGCCATTCGGGTTCCCATCTTAGCTGCCTCGAAGCTATTGTGAAAAAGCTGCTTCGTGCGAATCATATTGCGGCGTGTCTCCTCAGGGAAGAGGCGCTCCAGCACTTCAGCTTCTGCTGGAATCCCGCGCCGTCTAAGTTGCTCTACAAGTCGAATCCCCGGTACATAAGCACCGAGTGAATTTCCCGAGGTAAGAATGGTAATGGGTGAAGTATTTAGCAGTGTGAACACCTACTTTGCGATCGATGCTGTTCCATCTTATCTATGAATAAATCCGGTAGCCGAATGCCAAAAGCGCTTGATGAAGCTGACTGCCTAACGCCTCACTCTCGGCAGCATTATCCGCAACAAGTGACACATACCAGCGTCCTGAGCGGTTCTGAACGGTTGGTGAGAAGAGAGTATTCGCAGACAACGGCATCACGCCCGTGCGACGTTCCGGTGTGCATAACAGTTCTATTTCATCCAATTGCATCAACAACTGCTCGAATTGAGTGCTGGAGCTAGACAAATCTTGATCGGCGGTTCCTGCGGTTCTTGCGTCTTCTTCTACCATGCTTGCAGGCCGCATTGTCGATTGCTGCTCCCGTTCAGGGAGCCCAAGCTGGAGACATGTCAAGAAGCTGCGCTTCCCCCAGCGTTCCAAGTGGGCGTCTAAGCAATGGTTCAGCATTCCCATGGAATGTCGAGCGTTAATCTCCACTACTGGAAACACTTCACCGTTTTCCAGCAGCATAGAGTCAATGCATACGGGCCCGAAATAGCCGTCAATATACATCTGAGCGGCCAAACGTTCCATATGTTCGAAGTAACCCGCTTCTGCCAATCGGTTCACTAGATGTGCATCCGCTGCATATGAACCGCCATAATTCAACTGTCTATTCACCATTCGCTGTACGCCGAGCAGTTCCGTCCATCCGTTCGATGCGATATACAATTGGCAGGAGAAGTCCGCCTGCTTATTCAGCCAAGGTTCAACGATCAACTGTACCTGCTTGCCTGCCCTCTCCTGAGCACGTAGATAATCAGTTAGGCGAGTAAGAAGTGCCGAAACTTCGACGACTAGATTTCCGCTGCCTGATACTCCGTAGGGATCCTTCAAGATGAGCTTGCCGTGACGGTTAAGCAATTCAGCGCCAATTTGCTGCACGGCATCCACTCCCTCTGCAAGTCTGCCTGGAGGGTTCAAATCTAACTGCTGTGCAAGACGAAGCGAATACGCCTTCGAATTCACCTGTTTAACGACTTCCGCATCAGGAATTGCGCCGTCCAGGCCATACTTTTGAACAAACGCCTCCGCAGAGGGAATAACCGCGTAAGCAGCAAGCGGGAGTTCCCGCATCAATCTCTTCCATTTCGGCTCTGTGCATTGCTCCGATACGAGTTGGAATACATCCTTATTCCTCTGCTCGTTCCCGTTAGTCTGAGCGTTGTTGCATGCCAACGAGCGGAAGTAAAATCCTGCATCATGCAAATAGGCAGCTTGCGCCGCATTCCGTGGATGACGGGTCACGGCGAGGCCATCTTCTCCGCACAATGGGAACAGCAGCTCGTCCATATAATCGGCAGCAGCGTGCTCTTGCACTGGCCGAAGCGATGGCAGCTTCGCCAGCTCGGAAGGACGCCAATAGGCTTCCGCATCGAACATGCCCATGACAAGGCGCGGCCCATCATAGAGCGGCATAGATCTTAGCAGCAGTTCCTCCGGCAGAGGACTACGCATGCAGCTGCACCTCAGCACCAAGTGATTCCAGAAATCCTATGAAGGCCCGAGCCGTCTGCAAATGCTCGTAATCGAACCGCTCAAAATCCATTTGCACGTTGAACTGCTCCTCCACCTTCAACATAAGCTGAATCAGTTGCAGTGAATCGAGGCCAACCTCATCGACCAGGTTCGTCTCAGGAGTAAGCTTTATCTCCCAAGCAGCATCTTCCTTCACTTCGCCTACCATGCGTGCCAACTTGTCGATCGCGTGCACATTACCACTCCTATTCTCTGTACAAAATATCGAACTACCCTTCTTACCTTATGTAAAAGCACACAAGAAATATGTCAGTCTATTTTTATGACATCGCTTTCATCTCATATTTTTACAGACTACCTTCCCTATAAACGAAAGATCGACCCATGATAGACAAAAGAAAAAGAGACAGAAGCCGCATAACTTGCGACATCTGTCCCTTCTGAAACTCGAACTATTATCTATAACGCTTAATGAATTCCACAGCCTTGCGGATGTCTACTTCAGGTGTTTCGCCTGCTTCACGCTCAATCGTCAAATAGCCTTTGTAGCCGATATCAACAAGAGCTTGGAAGTAAGCATCGAAGTCAACTTTGCCTTCGCCAAGCGGCAGCTCTTCAAATGGACCGCTCGTTGCCATTTCCGCAATCTTCTCATGCGACATTGGCTCGAAGCCCAGCATGCCGTATACGGTACGCGGGTCAACCTCACGCAATCTCACGCCATCCTTCACATGTGTGTGGACGATGTAATCCTTCAGCGTATGTACGCCTTGAACCGGATCATCCCCTGTAACCATGACCATATTCGCAGGGTCGAAGTTGACAGCTACTCCTATGCCGGACAACGTATCGAGGAAAGACTTCAAATGTGCCGCAGGCTCTGGCCCCGTCTCAATAGCGAAGTGCGCGCCAAGGCTGTTCGCGTATTGGCTCAACTCCTCGCAAGACTGCTGCATCGCTTCGAAAATATAATTCTGCTCATGCGGCACGATACCGATATGCGTCGTTACCACATTCGTCCCCAGATCAAGTGCCAAGTCCAAAATGCGCTTGGACTTCTCCACCTTAGCCGGATTCGCCTCTTTATCTTGGAAGCCGTGTCCGCCCAAGTCACCGCACAGTGCAGATACGTGCAGACCGAGTGATTCGATATAACTGCGCATTTCTTTGCGCGCTTGAGGCGATAGGTTTGCCGGATCCATTTCTCCGCTAACCGCATAGATTTGGACACCGTCTGCGCCCACTTCCTTAGCTTTCACCAACGCTTCCCGCACAGGAATGCGGAAGCTGTCTGTAATGACTCCGATAGGGTTCGTAATTATCGTCATGAAATTTCACTCCTTCAATTATAGTGGTAGTGATATTGTCTTTCCGTGACATCTATGATTCAGGTTCATACTTGAACTTGGTTCAGACATAAATCATGCATTGCCTAACACGGATAGCCTCAACTGAGAACTAACGCAACACCAAGCTCTGGATCCATTCATGCATCGATAGAAGCTTCAATTAGGAATAAACAACTTCTGTCCCTTTTGTGCTAGACTCGTAAATGCCGCACAAAATCTTCATCATTTCTACGCCATCTTCTGCAGGGCAGATCGTCTCTGTGCGACCTTGCACGCAATCGATGAAATGATCGACTTCGCCTTGGAAGCCATTGTTGAAATCAAATGTCAGATGATCAATTTGCGGCGTCATGTTCAAGATCGTGTTATGCTTCTCGCCAATGATCTTCAATTCAGGCTCTACTTCAGCGCCACCCTTGTCGCCGAACAATTTCACATACATATCATCCTTCTGCACATGAAGCGAGAAGCTGCAGTCCACCGCAAGGGATGCACCATTTTCAAAGCGGATAAGCGCATTTGCCATATCCTCAACCGTGTTCACCTTACCACCGTCATAATCCGCTGCCTTATAGAAGTCCAAGTGCTCGATATGGTTGCGATTTCCAAGCTTATAATACGCATTGCCGCTTACCGATTTCACCTTCGGCTTGCCCATCAAGTACCAGCACAGGTCGATTACGTGAACGCCGATATCGATCAATGGGCCGCCGCCGGAACGTTCCTTATCGCTGAACCAGCCGCCTGGGTTGCCAAGACGGCGAATGCAGGATGCCTTCGCATAATAAATCTCGCCAAGCTCGCCTTCGTCAATGAATTTTTTCAATACACGTGTATTCGTGCCATAACGGCGCACATAACCGATTTGCAGCGTCTTGCCGCTCTTCTTCTGTGCTTCTTGTACCGCAAGCGCTTCCTCAACTGTCATGCAAAGCGGCTTCTCTACAAGTACATGCTTGCCTGCTTCGAGCGCTGCAATCGCAATTGGTGCGTGGGAATTATTCCATGTACAGATGCTTACTGCATCAATATCTGGATTTTGAAGCAATTCATGATAATCCGTATATACGATCGCATCTGGAGCTTCGTACTTGACTGCCTTCTCCTTCGCACGTTCCGCATTCAAATCGCACACAGCAATAATTTCTGCTTCGCTATTGTTCTTATAGCCATTAAAGTGCATTTCCGAGATCGAACCTGTACCAATAACTGCAACTTTTACTTTGCTCATATGTTAGTCCTCCTAATTTTGATCTGTGTGTTTCATCCAGAATGATCTGTCGAATTTATACTTCTTCCCAAATGCGGCGGGCATTGTCCATCGCAATTTTCGTGCCTTTGAGGCAGTCTTCCATCCCTTCGAATTCAATGCTGACATAGCCGTCAAATCCAGATGCCTTCACCGCGCGAACGATATCGTAGATTGGCAAGTCTCCTTGACCCACGATTGCACCGCGCAAATAATTGCCATGCAGAGAGCGGAACCAGCCTTGACCAGGATTGCGATCCGCTGGACGTATATAGAAGTCCTTGAAGTGCACCATCGACGCCAATTCAAGGTTGTTCTTCACGGCAATGAGTGGATTCTCGTCTACACATACGAAGTTGCCTACATCAATGGTCGTTCTGTAGTTGTCGCGATCTACGGCAAGCACGAGACGCTTCACACGCTCGCTAGCTTGCGTATAGAATCCGTGATTCTCCACGCTTGTGACAATGTCATACTGGGCAGCATAATCTGCAATTTCCCGGCATGCTTCGACAAGCTGAGGGAAATCCTGCTCGAAATAAGCAGCACCTGTCTGTTCAAGCGGACGCGATGCCACATCATGACGCATGAACTTCACACCAAGGCGATTTGCCACATCAACATGCGACTTCACACGCTCGATTTCACGCTTCAATCCCTCTTCGTCATGACCTGCAAAGTTCGCGCCAATGCAATAATTGGACAATTCAAGCCCAATCCGTTCTGCTGTTGTACGAATCTCTTCTACACGCTCTGGATGGTTGAGCAGATCCAAATCCAAGTCCACGATTTCTGCGTGATCTGCGCCATTCTCCTTCATCCATTCCAATGCTCCGGATATACTTAGACGTTTGTCCTGCAATGCAGCATACAAACTATAAATGCTAACTCCTAATTTCACAGCAGCCCACTCCATTTCATCGTTGTCTTCAGATAAGTTTTCAATTCTCTGCTTATTTGCAAGCGGTTCCAACGAATACTAACTGTCTCCACTACATTATAAAAAAGTTTGTACGCCGCACATTGCACTATAGTCCACAAATATTGGACTTTCTTTCACAGATGCAGTTGAGGATGTGAGATACTCCCATTTGTTTCTCTAATACAGGAATATACAGGGAGAAGGAGACAAAGATGCGGTATCCGCTTTGGCTAGCAAATTGCTTCTGCCCAGGACGTTTGTCTCATTTTTACAGAATATTTTTGTTTATGTCGGATCCACCACGAACAGAGACCCTCTAATAAAATAGAAGGCCTCTTCACATGGCGTTATCTCATTATTCAGATGGATACTCAATCGTGATGCCCTCGACATGCTTGCGGGACATGATCTTCTTTTTCTTGCGATTCTCCTTCGACTCGAACACAATGTCCATGTCATAGTCCTCCGGGTACAAATCCTGCTTCTCAATGTACAGCGTGAGGCGTTTCTTGTTAATTTTCACCTTCTGGTGCTGAATGAGTACCCCTACATTGCCGCGTAAGTCCTCTTCCTCATACACGATGCCCGTACGCTTCAAATAAGCAATATAGACGCAGTCCCCTTTTTGCAGCTTAGCAGGAGGGTTCTTGCTGTTATCGGAATCCTTAGAAATCTTAGTCTCCCTAGAAATCTTAGACTCCTTAGTACCCTCTGTAGGTGTTGCATGTCTTTCCTTTTCTCTGCTCACAGGAAGATTTGCGCTGCCATCACTTTCGACGAGGGTTACTGTCTCAACAGCCGTTGCTTTATCCTCTGCCTCATCTCGGTCTGAACCCTGTTCTCCTCTGGAAATGGAGATCTCTCCGTTGGGTGCATCAGCCTCAGAAATTGCAGACTTCCCATCTGATGCAGCAGCATTCTCAGCTCGGAAAGTACCTGCACTAAGCGATTGTGTAACATGCTGTGAGCGGCTAATGATATCGGCTGACAGACCCAGCTTCGCAGCAATGAGGAAGGCATAGCTGCTCCCAGCTTCCCCAATGCGCAGCTGATATCGCGGCTGCAGAGTGTCTGCATCGAATTCCATCCTTGCATTTTCAAAGCCCGCCGTAGCAGTTGCGAAATGCTTGATTTCATTGAAGTGCGTTGTGGCAAGTACAATTGATCCCCTTCTCCGCAGCTCCTCCAATATGGCGATCGACAGACCAACCCCTTCACCAGGATCGGTACCGGACGCCATTTCGTCAAATAATACAAGCGTGGACGCATCGGCTTCCTCAAGAATATGAATCACATTCGTAACATGGGCCGAAAATGTACTTAGCGACTGTTCCATGCTCTGGCCATCTCCGATATCCACACATACGTTGCGAAATACGGAGAACAGACTGTTCTCTTGGGCCGGCACCAGCAACCCAGATTGCGCCATAAGCGTAAGCAGTCCCACTGTTTTCAAGGCAACCGTCTTGCCGCCCGTATTCGGACCCGTAATAATCAGGCAGGAGTAGCCACGCCCGATTCGAAATGTAAGAGGCACCGTATGCGCGCCTAGCAGTGGATGCTTCGCATTACGAATGTCAATGATGCCGCAATCATTCAACTGTACCGGTCGACCCTCTATCGCAAGGCTGTATTTCGCTCGCGCGAATAGGTAGTCATATACCCCGACGGTATCCACGTTTATCTTAATCTCAGGTGTCGATCTTTCCAGCAATTCGGTTAAATGGCTCAACACCTTCATTTCCTCTTGCGACTCTGCAATCCGCCACTGGGCGAGATCATGCTGAAGATGGGCAATTTCTGTCGGCTCCATATACACGGTTTGACCACTTGCTGATTCATCCAACACGGTGCCATGGAACTGCTTGCGCAGCTCCTTCTTAATGGGCAGCACATATCTGCCCCCGCGCATCCCTACCAGATGCTCCTGCATTAGTGTTCTATGCTTATTCATCAGACCGTCAAGTCTTTGCTTGATGCGACTCTCCACCTGCATAACCTTCCGCCGGACTCTGCTTAGCTCCCTGCTCGCATCATCTGTAATTCGACCATGTCGAATGCAGCGCTCAATCTCATCCCTTATGCTCTCCAGTTCATACATCGACGCAGCATATTGACTTACTGTAGGCGCAATCGAATACTTCGCGCGCATATACTTCTTCAATTGGGCGCAGCTGCGCAGAAAGACAGCCACATTCGTGAAATCATCTTCCGAGAATACGTAACCTGTATTCACGAGCGAGATAATATGCTCAATCCCTTGTAAGGTCGGCAGCGGTACACTCGCCCCCTGCTTCAGCATATCACTTGCCTCCGTCACTTCTGCCAACGCTCTTCGTACCTCATCGATATTCGTGAGCGGACACATCTTCTCGACGTGGTTTTTTCCCGCATAAGAAACCGCATATTCCGATACTTTTTCTTTAACCTTATGATAATCCAGTCTTTGCAGCATTGTTTCGTTCATGCCTCTTGATTCTCCTTTGATTGTTGTAGGAGAGCAGCCGCATATTATGACCTCACGGAAAGAAGGATTCTGTTCACGGAAAACAGCAGCATGTATCGTTCATGCCGGGTATCGTCTGTATAACGCAAAAAAGGCAGAGCATGCGTAAGTGCATACTCTGCCTATATATTCCTTGTTCTCATCAGTAACTGTCCCAGGCCATGTTTGAGTGCCCCTATGGTGAGTGCACACAATTCACGATAATTACAAAAAAAACGTGCTGCATACAGCACGGATCCGGGCACCAAGAGAATGGAATGCTGGCGTAGATTTGCTTATCCGCTGTTCTTAACTCGTTTCCGGAGGACTAATAACAGCATGCTCAAATAAACGTCACGCTGGACGTTTGTTCTCAGGGATGTTCCTATGACAAAATTCGAACATACACCTGCAGCAAAACCGTTGCCTCACTATGGAATTGACTAGTTAAGAACGCTCACCAACATCAAAATCTCCCCTTGCTTCGTAATATCTCTTAGTATACAAAATCTTCAAATGCATCGTCAAGCAGCAGGCTTATGACAATGGACTCGCAAGCGCCTGCTTCTTATATTTCGAGGGCGACATGCCTGTATGGCGCTTGAACATGCGTGAGAAATAGGCCAAATCATTAAATCCAGTGCCGAAGCAGATTTCAGTGACAGACTTATCCGTCGCGATGAGCCAGTGCGCTGCCTTGCTCACACGCAAGTCGATCAGATAGTCGTTGAATGTTTTGCCTGTAAATCGTTTGAACAAGTAACAGAAATATGTTTTGGAAATGTTGAATTGCCTGCACAGACGCTCAAGCCTAAGCTCCTCGGCAAAATGCTCATGAATATAGTCCATTACAGCCTTCATCATCTCTCGGTACTTCTCAACACGCTCGTCCTCTTCACTCGGCTTATCTGCCAGCTTGGAATATTCACGAATGATGACAGAGAGAAGCTTCAATAAATTTGCTTTGAGCACCAACTCGTAAAATCGCTTTGCCCCCCGGTACTCTTCCAACATTTCCGTAAGCAATCGACCGACTTCCATATCGGTCTCTCCGGTCAAGGCTACCTTTGGCGTCACGTGCTTCTCATCGATCAGAAACTGCTCCAAATAGGAAAAATCGAAGCACTCTCCGCTCCATTCCAACTGCTCAAATCGTTCGTTGATAAAATGAGGCAGGAACTCACATCCGATCACTTCCATTCCTTGATCAGGAATCATATCGACCCGATGTACGGCATAGGGCGGAATGACGAATATATTCCCCTTCACCATGTTATAAGTCCGATGATTAATGGAATGCTTGAACTCCCCTCGAACAACATACCAAATCTGTATATAGTCATGGGTATGGTCCCAGATACTCCCTGACGTATGATCCAGCTTATACATTTTGCAAGGCAAATGAGCTTTCATCTGCTGTTCGGAATGAAAGACAATGACATCACTTGGCAAGTCAGCGCCGACACCCACCAGCTTCTTGTTCTTATCCACCATGTGCATCACCTATCACATCATAAAATGTACTGACATGCACCAATACAGCATACAACACTTTGCGACTTCTATTTTGATTTCAACAAGTTGATATCAAAATAAGAAAATGCAACGTTTCTTTTTCCATTGTACACTGAACTTGTAAATTTGCCCATAAAAACAACCCGCTCCATGTATGACTACATAGAACGGGTCGATGTTACACAGCCCTACTATTGGGCATGATATTCTTTGTTAATCGGCTGCTGTTTTCGCCGTTGCTGCATGACTCGGCGTCTTCCCAAGCCAATAGACGAATGGCAAGCCGATTAAGGTCATGACCATGCTGATCATGTTCACCTCATTGATACTCATCGTGAATGCAGTATTTTTCAGCAATGCCGCGTCGGCAATCACGCCATGCAGATCCCCTGCATGATGAAGCGCGCGTACAGCCAGCAAGGACGTAAACAGGCCGATAGACAAACTTGCCATCCCTTGACGCAGCCAGCTGTTGATCGAAGATCCGTACCCAGACAGCTCCCGCGGAATTGCCGACATGCCTGCATTCAAAATCGGCGTATTAGCAAGAGCAATCCCTACGTTGCGAACTGCCATCCACAGCGTAATGTAGCTGTGAGGCGTATCTACCTGCAATCGTCCCAGCTCGTACGTACCAATCACCATCAGCAGCAGACCGGTAGTGATCAGTTTCACTGGGCCGAACCGTTCATACCAGCGTCCTGTGAACGGCATCACGAAAGCCATTAGCGCTGATGCAGGAAGGAGGACTAAACCTGATACAAGCGTCGAGGAGCCCTGTACCCGCTGCAGAAATAACGGCGTTAATAACGCGCCCGCATACAAGCTAATGGTAATGATCGTAACGAGGATCATGCTGAAGGCAAATCGTTTATACCGGAACACTCGGAAATTCAGCAACGGATGCTCAATGCGGAGTGAGCGTCGAACGAATGCAATTAAGATAATTGTGCCGACAATGATGCAGCCAATTGTCTTCCAGGAGCCCCATCCCCAATTGGACAAATTGCCAAAGGCAAGCAGCAGTAACAGACTGCCCATCGCGACGGAGAAGAAACCAAGCTTATCAAACGTTTCTCCACTCGAAATACGATACATCGGAATGTAGCGCAGCACCGACACAATCGCAATCAATCCAATCGGCACATTCATCCAGAACAGCCAATGCCAATCCCCAACATGGACAATCAATCCGGCGAGTGTCGGCCCCACTGCGGGTGCGAGCATAGCAGACAAGCCCCACAGGCTTATCGCCATCGCTTGCCGTTCACGGGGAATCACTTGATAGACGACCGACATCGTCGTTGGCATAATAATGCCGCTGAACATCCCTTGCAGGACTCGGAAGACGATTAAGCTCCACTCGCTCCACGAAATTGCACACAATATCGAGCAAATCACAAACCCACTAAGGGCAAATACATACAACCGCTTCGTACTGAATCGGTTGCCCAAATATCCAACAGCAGGAGCAATAATCCCTGTTGCCAGCATAAATCCCGTCAATACCCATTGGATAGTTGTCAGATCGGTATTGAAATGATTCATCATGACAGGCAGCGCAATATTGACTGTATTCGTACTTAATACGGCCAAGAAGTTGCCGAAAAATATAGCGAAAATAATACTCCAGAACATACGGTTGGTCATCATAGGTTGACCTTGTTCTTCCATAGACATACATCACAGCTTTCTATAATCGATTTCTAATGCGCCCGTACATCCATGTCACAGCTTTTAGACGACATGGCTCTCTTTCTAGTGTAATCCTTCACCCTCTATTGTGTCAATATTGACATATGGAATTGAAAAAAATGTGTATTTTTTCGGCGTATATAAAAAAAGAGCCGCAGCTTATATTCCCCTAAAAGCGCGACTCTGTATCAACAATTCAATTTTTTGATGCCACCGTGTGTCCAATTACATGTGCAAAATAGGCGTTGTTCCGATCCATTGTTTCACGATCGATTCTCGGCAATTGCTGAAGCATCTGTTGAACATCCTTGCTAAATGTTTGCATATCCATCAGGTTCGCTTTATCAAAACGGCTATCTAGTTTCACAGGTAAGGCCTCTTTCTTAGCAGCATCCATTTCCTCTCGATACTTCTTCATCCAGTCCTTATTTTGCGGGATTTGCTGTGCAAACTTCATCAGAACACCAAACCAGTCACCACCATTGATGATAGCTTCCTCCATCTGTTGGTGGCTGTCAGGCGCAAACCGTCTCATTAAATCTGTAATATTGACATAGTCGTCAGGGGCTCCGACCGGTTTTGGCGTGGGTTCCCTGTATGGATTTGCCCCAGTTGCCGCTCCACCTGCCGGATTTCGGGATAACACAGCTATGTTATTGAGCGTGCTTAGCAATTCGGAACCCTCTTCTTTGTCAAAATAATGCCGTGCAACATACTTGGCTTGGGTTAGCCCAAGTTCCTGCAAGGCGTAACGATCGACTTCATCAGGAACAGATCCGCCAGGAGCAAGATTGGATTCTATAATCGTATAGACAGCTTTCCTAATTTCAGGGGATTTCCCTTCCAATATGCGCTGCAAGGATTCATGGATATTCGCATTGCCATAGTAAGAACCAACGTGATGTTCAATAGCTCCGACAGATAGCTGCCGTCCGGTCGGGCTGATTTCAACGGAGTCGTGCTGGACGTCATTCATTATTCCGGTTACTGTTCTCATCTGCTTGCTCATTTGTCCGTTGCTGTCATACAGCTTCGGCGAAATTAGTACACTGTTTATTTTCATAACTGCCTCCTGCACACTGACATACTTGCTTTGGCCAACCGCAAAATAAATATGGATAATTTCGGAATATACCTAGTTATTATATCGTCCAATAATATACAATGATGTACACTTAGCACTCAAGTCAGTAAGAAACTATAAGTCATTCCTATCGATGGATTTACGAATACTCCCTAAGATCTTATGAGACTCGGTCAATTCTTTTCTTCCCATAAGATACGCAAAAGACGCCACCGAAACCACATAGTTGTGGGGATGGAAGCGTCTCTGTCGTCATTTATTCATACATTTTCATATTCGATCTGGACATCCCAATGCTTCAACCAAACTCCTGAAATCTCCCCCTCCACTGCGCTGAATCTACGTTAGTGATCCAAACATGTTATCAGTAAGAAACTGGATATCAAAATTACCTCATTGCGAATTCCGCAATAAACATGCCAACTTCGGCTCTGAACCTAAAGGATCAAGCGGTGTATAGATGCGCATCAACAAATCTTCATTATCCGAAATGGGAAATGAACTGTAGCGAAACGGCAAAACACCTGCCGTCGGATGCTGCACCACCTGTTCTCCTTCTAGATGACCAGCAACCTCATGCTCCTCCCACCACAAACGGAATTTATTGTTTCTTTCCTTCAATTGCAGAACTAATTCCTCATACCATGAATCGTTTAGGCGAACAGCATACTGTCCTCTGAAATAGGCCAATAAATTTCTGGCGACCTGCTCCCAATTCACGATGCGGGATTTGCACCCCTCCACTATAAAAACGCGCCATAGTACATTTCTCTCGATTCCTCTCATCTGATTAAAATCTCCGCATAATGAAGCCGTCATGTCGTTCCAAGCTCGAACATTCCAATGACCATCGATGATATAAGCGGGATACGTCCCTAGTCTGTCAAGAATGAGATGATGTGCAGGGGAAATGGGATCTGTCGAGACGTGAGCTTGAGGGAGTTGAGTATTGTTAGCCAATATAAAGAGATGATCGTGTTCTGCCTTGGTCAGCTGCAAGGTGCGTGCCAAGCTTTCGAGCACTTGCTCCGATACGCGAATATCACGTGCTTGTTCCAATGCCATGTACCACGGCAATGAAATCCCTGATAAACTCGCTACTTCCTCTCTTCGAAGTCCGGTAATGCGACGACGCGAATTACTTGCCGGCAGACCGGCCTGAAGCGGAGATAAGCGAGCTCGTCGGGTTCGCAGAAAATTAGCTAGTTCTTTTCGCCTTCTGATGTGATCCATGACATACAACTCCATATCAGGATGAAATGCATCTCTACTTTTACATAAGTAGTATTTGCAATACTACCATAAATGCTGTTCTATTTGGATTCGGTTAGACTCATTATAATCTCCTTGAGTCCGTTCGTGAAGGGACGCAGAAACCTGTAGATGATAATAAACTGAGGAAACAGAAAGGTGGCACTGAGGAATATGGAAATGAACCGAAGTCTGTCGGATAAGAAAGTCCTCCTTCTGGGAGGAACTTCTGGAATCGGCTTCGCTACGGCCAGAGCCGCAGCATTGGAAGGGGCGACCGTAGTTGTCGTATCTAGTCAGCCCGATAAGGTTGAGCATGCCTTGTCGCGACTGCCTGACAACTCGGAAGGGCATGTCGTGGATGTAACGAATGAAACAGAACAGCAAGATTTCTTCAATCGGGTCGGGAAATTTGATCACTTGATCTTTACGGCGGGTGAGGCTTTACTTATTGATTCGATTCATGCGATGGATTCAGAATCGGCACGTCGTTTTTTTAACCTGCGTTACTGGGGAGCATTCACGGCCGCTAAGTATGGAAGTCCAAACATACGGCCAGGAGGCTCCATCTCCTTCACTTCCGGTGTAGCGGCGGCAAGACCAAATCCTGGGTTATCGGTTGCAGCCAGTGTATGCGGGGCAATTGAAGCAATGACACGAGCACTAGCTGTCGAACTGCGCCCGCTTCGGGTTAACGCCATTGCCTTCGGAATGATTCGCACAGAGCTATGGAACCACCTCACGAACGAACAGCTAGCCGCCATGGATGACTCGGCCGCCAAGACACTTCTAGTCGGCAAGCTTGGCGAGCCGGAAGACGCAGCTGAAGCATTTATATACCTCATGAAAGAGCAATACACAACAGGACAAATCCTTGTCGTGGACGGAGGAGCTTCATTGGTTTGATTTGTTGAGATTCACGCTGCTGCATAAGAGCAATTGACACCTGCATGCATACAATAAAGCCTCCAACCCGCGAGTAAGGCGGTATTGGAGGCTTTGTGCAGCTTACTTATGAATTTGAAGAGCAAGAATCATTCATCACGAGCACACTCGCCGTAAATCGTCGCGAAACTAACTTCTTCCTCCGTATAGGCTGTATGCGAAGTGATAAATGATGTCTGTTGCATATACGTTCGGACGTTCGGAGACTTGGACGTTCACACCACTTAAATCATAGTAATGCGTAAAATTAATCGGCCCTGATAAGAATTCAGCAATACTTCCTGTTGAAGCCGGTAGTCCGAATGTAGCCGTAAAGTTCCCATTCACATCTGTATAGACGGAAGCAGTACGAGTACGATTGCCGCTTCCCTCTGTCCAATTCTCATTCAACCACAGAACATCCACCTTCGCATTAGCTACTGCATAATTATCTGAGGTGCTCACCCTGCCGTATACCGTGAGCGAATCCTTAGCTCGGAAATGCCTGCCGTAGCGGTAAGTAGGATAATCGTTCGGGCCTTCCTTCGAATTAAAGCCGGTAATGACAATTTTATCTGCGCGCAGCACCGGTCTCACCGTCAACATATAATTGCTATTGTCATATTGGCCTGTCGTGTAGACGCGAACATAGAACGATCCGGTTCCGATTCGTACATTTTGATCTGTCGGAGACGACAATAGCTTCATCTGATTGCCTTCATAAGCACCGTACACCTCAACCTTATATCCTTTGCTTGTTGAGGCGGCATCCAGCGTGAGATTCAAAGCGTCATAATTGCGATTTTCTGGTACAGTGATAGTGAACCAATCATTATCAATGGGGGAGCTGATAGAGCGTGTGTTCAATGATGACCCAGATGTGTTTACCGTAAATCCGTAAGCGTGAAATGCATTTTCATCCGTCTCATAGGCGTCGTATTCTGAGCTGATGGCAAGTGTGACGTTAAACGGATCATTAATGCTTCCGCCCTGCTTGGCATGAACCTCGACGAGATATGCTTTATCTCCAGACGTCGTGTTTTTGGTGCCGACGTTTTCTGATAACGTGCGCGTTCCGTTGGCGTAATTATTCATATATGTTCCGTAAATCGAGTAATCGATTGGTGTCGTATTGAGATTGCCTGTCGCCATATCGAATTCGTACAAATACAAATCGTAGTTCAACTGAGGAGACAATGGTGGATCCAACTGTACCTGAAGTACGTCGCCAGGCTTCACGTATATCGGATATAAATGAACCGCCTCTCCTTCCTTCGGGATAACCCCGCTATATGTGGCGGTCGTTACCGTGTTGGATGGCTCTGCCAATGTGCGCAGGGCGCTTGATTGAGGCAATATTGCCTCGGCATCATTCAAATTTATGGGAGCTGTGATCGTATGCTCCAAAGTGCCGTCCAAGCCTTCGGCAGGCGCGGCTTTCACCAGTTGTGTAACAGGCTCCGCATGATCCATTGTGGCTTGAAGTGATAATTCATTCTCTTGCATGGTTGCCGGCAGTGTTTCTGAGAATTTGCCTTCGGCTGCAGACACCACGCTCATTTGAAAGACAAGCAGCAGGACGAGGCTTAGCACCGTTACGATTGAAAACTTTTTCTTCATCGTGGACTTACCCCTTTCTCGTCATTGTATGAGACCTTGTAATTGGGAGGAACGGAAGGTCTTATTACTAAAGACGCATCCACGATGACTTTTCTAACGAAAACAATATAAAATCTGATATTCAGCCTTACGACCATTTCTTTAAAAATTGATGTCGCAGCTTATTCCGCGCTCTGGCCAGACGTTGGCTGATCACTTGCTCGGATAAGTGCAACTCCTTGGACATCTCCTTATACGATTTATTCTCAAAATAATGCATTTGAAGCAGTCCCCGATAGTGGGACTTCAATTCCCATATTGCTTGATGCAGCAAGGAATCTCTCATTTTATTCTCTACTTTAATCGATATATCAGGTTCTGTAGAAAGCGAGGTTGGGTTCGCCATGTGCATCATGAACCCAGTTGGTTGGACATAGTGGCTTTTGTTTTTGCGAAGAACATCTAACGCAGCATGGCGCGCGACCTTTTTGACCCATGATCGTATAGCGGCAGGATGCTGCACACGATGGACATTAGCCAGCACCTTCATCGAGGCTTCTTGAATGACATCCTCCGTTAAAGAGCGATCTTGAACGATGGCATAAATGTCCGCATATACAAGCTTGCGAAATTGATAATAAACGTCTTCCTGCATCTCTAAATTCGCATTCTGTACATTAGAGTACAATTGAAGCAATGCTTGTCCCATTTTTGCTGTCCCCCGATCAAGTCATTGATATGGGGCGTTCTTGCTTCCGGTTGATCTGACTCGCTGCTTACAAGCTCGCCCGTAAAAGCAACCCAGTTCGTTTTGAGTATAACGCAATTATTCCAAAATGTAACAATAATATAAAGATATTCATGTTTTGTTCACATCCTAACTCTTCGTACCACATTCGTCCTGTCAGTTGGATCAGTCCATAAAAAGAAGCACCGATTCCCGGTGCTTCCTTCTCGATCATGCCTCGCAGCATGTATCGTTCAAATTTACTTTCATTCATCATGCGCTTGCCTTACTTCGAAGACGCGGCACCTTGCTTGGATCCTGAATTAGAAGTACGATGAGCGAAATTAAGCTTGCGCTGCAGCACACCGAATATGATATCAGCAACAATAGCGAGCAACGCCGCCGGGATCGCTCCTGCGTACAGTCGGAGCGGGTTCTGCCCGTTCAAGCCGGAATAAATCTCTCTTCCTAGTCCGTCGCCACCAACGAGTGGAGCAATGGTTGCAACCCCGATTGCAATGACAGCCGCGATGCGAAGTCCAGAAATAACATAGGGCAGTGCAAGTGGAAATCGCACCTGAAACAGCAGCTGCAAGGAGCTCATCCCAAGCCCTCGTCCCGCTTCCACGTAACTGCCGTTCACCTGCTTCAAGCCAACATACGTATTGCGTACAATCGGGTTCAAGGAATACAATAACAAGCCAACGACCACGGTCGTCGTTCCAAGTCCGAATACGAGCATTAACAGCACAAGCAGCGCCAGACTCGGCACGACCTGCAGCATGCTTGTCACGGCCAGAATGAACTTGGCCAGCTTCTCATTCTTGGAGCAGAGCACACCGAGAGGGATACCAATTGCGAGCGCCAGAACAATGCCGCCTAATACCATCATCACGTGCGTCACAAAATACTCCCACAGCATGCCGCTGTTCCTTCCCATGTAAGCCAGTAAATCTGCAATTGACCATTCGTAGTTACTCATCCATATCCTCCTCTCATTCGCCCTGCAATAGGCCGACTTGTTTCAAATAAGCTACCGCTACTTCCCGTTCACTCTTCTTCTCAATATCCACCTGATAATTGAGATCAATCATCGTCTTCTCATCGAGCGTTCCCAGAAGCAGTCCGATCACGTCATTCAGCTCCGGATGCTTCTCCAGCACATCCTTGCGAATCACTGGCGATGCATCATAAGGCGGGAAGAACTGTTTGTCATCCTGAATCGTGGTTAGATTGTATGCTTTCAACCGCGAATCTGTCGAATACGCAAGCACGATATCCACCTGATTGTTCGCCACCGCCTCATAGACAAGGCTCATCTCCATCGGGAACTCTTTTCCGAAGGCGAAGCCGTAGGTTCGTTGAAATCCTTTGTATCCATCCGCATCGCGCTCCAGCCATGTCGTATCGACACCAAGCCGCAGCTTGTCAGCATCCTTCGCTACATCCGAAATCGCCTTATACCCCTTCTCATCCGCCAGCTTCTTCTGGATCGTGAAGGCATACGTATTTTCGAAACCAAGCGGTTCATACCACTTAAAATCAAAATATTTATCGAAGCCCTCTTGAGCCTGCTTCAACACTTCCCCGCGATCTTTCGTTTCCTTGACAGGGAAGTGGTTGTTGAAAATCTCACCCGAATACAAGGTCGCCATCTGCACCTCGTTCTTCTTCATCGCATTGATAACAACGGGACTCGCCGCCAGATCCGGCAGCACTTTAACTTTGATATTTGTACGATCCTCAATAAGCGCCTTATACATCTCTGCAATAATCTTTGTTTCTGAAAATGTCTGGGTGCCGATGACTATCCGATTATCGGTTCCGCACGCGGACAACAATAATGTCATCACCAGCATAAGTGCAGTACCGCCAGCAGCCCATTTGTGTCGCATCTTCATCTGCGTGTCCTCCTTCATTCAGACGTTTAGCACAGCTATCCATGACAACTGACAATCATCTCCTGGAAGGTGTCAGTCTACCATTTACAGCTAACTCCGAACTCTCGGCAATTCTCACCTGTCTGACCGCAAAATTAGCAACAGACAAACAAATAAACCAATTGCCCTAGTACATTTCTCCGAACTGTCCACCCCGTTCACGTACGGCAAATTTATGCGGCCATGCTGCTCGTCCGTCCGAAACGGCGTGTCAGTGCTCGTTCAAGCCAGCCCAGCAATGCGTCAATGACGAATGCAAGTACGATGGCCCCAACAGCTCCCGCAACGATCAATTCCGGCTTATTTACGCCAAGACCGGATACGATAAGCTGTCCAAGACCACCTGCACCGATCAGTGCTGCAAGCGTGGCCCAACTGATAATATATACCGTCGTAATTCGTATCCCCGACATGATATAAGGAAGTGCCAGAGGGAGCTGTATGCGAAGAATGCGCTGCATCGTGTCGTACCCCATACCTCGAGCAGATTCCAGCACACCGCGGTCGACCGACTCGAAGCCATCGTACGTATTGCGCAGAATCGGCATAATGGAGTACAAGAACAAAGCAATAATCGCAGGCTTCATCCCAATCCCCATCAGAGGGATCAGAATAGCAAGCAATGCCAAGCTCGGAATCGTCTGCAACAAGTTCGCGCCGAAGAACACGATGCTGTTCACCCACTTCACGCGATTGTAGACGAGCAGCATTCCTAATGGAATTGCAACCAAGCAGCCAAGCAGCACGGAAGCTGCTGTAATCGTCAAATGTTCACGGAGTGCCGTAACGATGTCGGCACCGCGCTCCTGAAAGAATGCCCACCATTCATTCATCATCCGTTACGCCTCCTCCGCATATGCTTTGGCCAGCTTATCGACGACAGCTGGATATACCTCGGACAAGTGCTTGACGACGCTCCCCCGCGTAATGAGTCCTACAAGGGTTCCCGCATTGTCGATCACCGCTAAATTCGTCAAGCGATGATCATTCATGATGTTCAAGGCATCTGGCAGCGGCGTTCCCGCTGGTACCGAATAGCCAATTGGTTTCATGACATCCTTGACCGTCTTGCCTTCCTCGCCGTATTGATCGAGTACGTTGTAGATCGACACGATGCCTTGAAGCTTTTTGGCACGATCTACGATGAACAAGGAGTCTACCTTGCGATGCTCCATCATTTTAATCGCTTCAGCAAGACCGCGGTTCGGGAATGCCGTCGCTGGTGTTGTCACCATTACCTCATCTACAGTAGGAATCTCTATTGGGGACTCGCTCTCGAGACGCTTCTGTCCAATAAAGGTACGAACGAAATCATTCGCCGGATGCCGGAGAATCGCTTCCGGTGAGCCTGTTTGCACGACCACTCCATCTTTCATGAGTACGATGGTATCCGCGATTTTGATCGCTTCATCCATATCATGTGTAACGAAAATAATGGTCTTGTTGAAATCCTGCTGCAACCGAATCAATTCATCCTGCAATTGCTCACGACTGATCGGGTCAAGCGCACTGAATGGTTCATCCATCAGGATAACATCCGGATCTGCTGCAAAAGCGCGCGCCACACCTATACGCTGCTGCTGGCCGCCGCTCAACTCAGAAGGATACCGGTTGCGGTAAATTTCCGGATCTAGATTAACAAGACGCATCAGTTCGTCGACTCTAGGGTCGATCTTCTCTTTCTCCCACTTATTCAACCGTGGGACGACTGCAATGTTATTCCCAATCGTCATATGGGGGAATAAACCTATATTTTGAATGACATAACCAATGTTGCGGCGGAGTTCTACGGGGTTCTGCGACGACACGTCTTTGCCGTCAATGAGAATGGTGCCGCTGGAAGGAGTCATGAGACGATTAATCATCTTCATTGTGGTCGACTTTCCGCAGCCACTCGGTCCAATAAGAACGGTTAGCTCTCCCTTCTTGAACTCAAGATTGATGTCTTTCAACGCCTGAAAGCCATCCTCATACACCTTATTCACATGCTGGAATTGAATCATGCATCGCTCACCTCTTTTATAAGATTAGATAATATATTTCATAGCTATGAAAACGATGAAAACAATTATGTTTATTATTACATATATATTTTTTCATGTAAACTTTCATGCATTTTCCTGTTATCTAGACCTATGAAAAATCTATATATAAGTTAGACTTATAAATATATATTAACCACTGCCACATAAGTAAAAACAACAAAAAACCGCCCTTACAAAAAGGACGGTTTTATTATTTTCATTTGTGTTAAGCGATATACCCAATATAGCCAATAAACAGCACTGTTAATACGTACCCAAAAAAAAGACAAAGGCTCACTGCGACTTAACGCCGTGTCACCTTTGTCCAGAAGCCGCCATGCAGCTGTGATGGTTCAGATGTAATAATAAAAGCCTTTGGCTCCATATCGAGGATTGAAGCCTGGAGCTTATTCCGATTTTTGCGCCGTGACAGCACTTCGAGCATTAAGCGTTCGCCGTCTCGGCCGCTGCCGATCCATGTCGTTACTCCATAGCCGTGATCGCGCAAATGATTCGGAAGCTCACTGTGCGGGTTGTTGACAATTACTTTCAGCACGACATATCCAAGTGCAATTTTATCCTCGATCCATGACCCGACGAGGACACCAATACCGTAACCAGCCGCATACACAATCAAACTAATTGGCTCGTTCAAGTACTTCAGCACCATATTTAAGCCGAGCACGTAAATAATAATTTCTACCGTACTGATCGTTGCAGCCAAGTAGCGCTGCCCCTTCAACGTCAGAATCATCCGCAGCGTAAAAAAGGAGACATATACGATTTGGATCGTGAAAATGGCAATCAGTATCGTAAGCATACACGCAAATCCTCTCTCGCCTGCTAAGCAGTTGTACAGCAGCAATGGACCATGCTTCCGATGTCCATCAGCAGTGCATCAAGCAATGCAGCACCTGTACAGTACTTATAAAGCGCATCGTAATAAATTCAGTACCCTATCAAGGAAGCTTCGAAACGCCCTTCCCATGAATTGCTCAGTACAATGTCTAGAATCATTGCATGAACAAATCAACAGCCATCGTAGCCTTATGCAAAAAAAGAAGGACCTCGGCAACCATGTCCCGAACTCCCTTGATTGTAATGTCTTTAGTACGTCGAGGCAAGAGCAGAAGGCGATAGGGAAATCATTTCAAATTCGTGCATTCCCATCCTTCTCCTGCTGCTGTGTCCGATTGCTCCTTCGAATCCCCTCAGCTATACTCAATCCTCTGGATTATCTACTTGAAGAATGCGATACAGCACATCCATCTGCAAGTTGCTCCGCACCAAGTCAGCCAGCCGATCAAATGCATCCTCACGCTTCGCATTATAATTCAGTATCGTCGGGAGAGGGGTGAGCCCTTGCTTGAGACGCAGCCCGTTCAACCAGCCCCTGCGAAAGGCATCATTATGAAAAACACCGTGCATATACGTTCCAAATAGACGTCCTGATTCCGTTACACAGCCATCTGCTCCCCCATCGCCATCAAGCCTGAATAGGGGCTCAGCTTCAATGCCGGTGCCGGTATGTGTCGTGATCGTAGAACGCCCCATATGAATCTCATACCCTTCAACGGGAACTTGGTGCGTGGGTGTTCCAACGAGCTGCGATGCGCTCACGACACCCGATACCCGCTCAGTTCGCTTCTCGGCGGCAAATTCCGTAGCCAGTGGGAGTAAGCCTAATCCCTCCATGGTCGCTCCTGCCTCTGCCTCAGCTCCTGCTGGATCAGATAAATGCTGGCCAAGCATCTGATAACCGCCGCAGATACCTGCAACTGACCCTAGATGTTGTGCTGCGTAGTGCTGAACAGCTTCCGCCAATCCCGTGCTGCGCAGCCACTCAAGATCAGCCATTGTACTTTTGGTTCCCGGAATGACGATTGCATCGGGATTGCCCAGCTCCTCCGGCTTTCTCACATATCGAACGCGAACATCAGGCTCAGCTATTAATGGATCAATATCGGTAAAGTTTGAGATATGAGGCAAAGCCATTATGGCAATATCCAGATCATTTTCCGGTTCTGCCTTGCCTTTCCACTGTTCGAGAGCAACAGAGTCCTCTGCCTCAATATCGAGATCATTGGCGTAAGGAAGCACACCAAGTACCGGGATGCCTGTCCGTTCCTCCAGCCATTCGATTCCCGGCTGCAACAGCGACACATCGCCGCGGAATTTGTTAATGATGATGCCGCGAACTCGTTGTCGCTCATGCGGCTCCAGCAGCTCCAATGTCCCGACGATGAACGCGAATACGCCGCCGCGGTCAATATCCGCGACGAGGATAACTGGAGCATCTGCCCAGGCAGCCATGTTCATGTTCACAATATCATTATGCTTGAGATTAATTTCCGCTGGGCTTCCTGCCCCCTCCATGACGACAATATCATACTCATCGCGGAGCCTATTGACCGCGTCAACGACGATGCGCTTCGCCTCAGGCAGGAAGCTGGAGCGATAATCGCGAGCGCTCAAATTTTGATAGGGCTTGCCGTGTACGACGACTTGGGAGCTCATTTCCTGCATGGGCTTCAGCAGCACTGGATTCATATCCGTCGTCGCCATAACCCCGCATGCTTCGGCTTGCACGCCTTGTGCACGCCCTATCTCCTTGCCGTCAGGCGTTACGTAAGAGTTCAACGCCATATTTTGCGACTTGAACGGCGCCACCTTATATCCATCCTGCTTCAAAATGCGGCACAGCGCCGTGGTCACAACACTTTTGCCCACATCAGAAGCCGTGCCCTGCAGCATGATCGTCCGTCCGCGTCCGGGCTTACTTCGTTCGTTCTCTGCCTTAAAGATTCTCTTCTGACCAGCTTCTTCTTGATCCGAAACAGAGGCCAGCGCTGTCAAGGGCACCTTATCTCCTTGAGCAGGAACGTTGTTCTTCAACTGTTCATCCATCTCACGTTCACCCTTTCATTCCACACAAGAGCACCAGCAGCAGCATGAACACCATTTCTGTACATTCATTCAACGCGCCGTAAGTATCACCTGTCAGGCCACCGAGCTTCTTAGACAAGTATCGAGATACCGCCCATGCCGCTGCAACTCCTAACAGCAGCGAAGCAATGAGCAGCCACCAAGGCCAACCCGAGATAATCCCCGCTGGCATCGTCATCAGATAACTGATTCGAATCGGAAGCATCATAGCTCCAACAGCCACTGCAGTCAGCAGCCAAGCACAGCCATATGCTGCAGCCACATGATTCCGGTTGAGCCCTTGAAAATAACTGCCCAGCCCAGACTCAGCCCGTGCATACGGTTCATTGGTCATCGCCCATACCATAGCGGCACGCGACCAGATGAACGGAATGACGATCCAGACATTCCAGGCATTCTCGTCAAATAAGGCGGTAAGCAACGACCACTTCAGCAGCAGCATCAAGACGCATGCAATAACCCCCATCGCCCCAACGCGGCTGTCCTTCATAATCTCCAGCATACGCTCACGGGATCGGCTGCTGAATATGCCGTCCGCTGTATCCATCAGTCCGTCCATGTGCAGTCCGCCTGTAAGCAGAAGCATAAGCGCCAGCGTTACTGCCGCTGCTGGCCCTGTCGGAAGCAGCAATGCCAACCCAGCTCCTGCTCCCCACACAATCAATCCAATTACCCCGCCCGCGACGGGAAAGAACAAGGTGCTGCGCTTCAGCACCTCATTCGTGAATGGTACTTCCTTCGGGATTGGAATGCGGGTCAGGAACTGCATGGCAGCAATACACGCATGTACATATTGCTTCATAGCACAACCATCCTGCTCTTGAGCTCTATCGGAATCCCAGCCGTAACCAAATACACTTCGTCTGCAAGTGCTGCTATTCGCTGATTTAGCCGGCCCGCTGCATCGCGGAACACTCGTCCAAGCTTGTAGGCAGGCACAACGCCGCTGCCAACCTCGTTCGTTACCATGACGATGACACCATCACGCTGCTGAATACCTTGAAGCGCATGCAGAATGTCGCGAATACGGCACTCCAACTGTGCCTCCATCCGTTCCTCATCCTCCTGCTCTGCACGCAGAAGCTCATTGGACAGCCAGATCGTTAAGCAATCAACGAGCACTGTCGGCTGTCCTTCTTCACTCAACCAATCCGGGAGATCTAACGACTGGTTCACTGTGCTCCACGCGTATCCAGATGCCTCACGACTCGCCTGATGCAGCCTGATGCGCTCCTTCATTTCCTCGTCATGAGCTTCAGCGGTCGCAACATAGGTACCGCCCTGCGGGGACAACTTCATAAATAATCGCTCAGCGAACGTACTCTTCCCGCTGCGTGCTCCGCCTGTTACGAGTACAATTTTCCCCATGCTCACTCATCCTTGCTTCAAAATACTAGATTGAATATCCTAGTTTGACATCATACATGCATTCATCATGCTTGTTTGACTACGATAGTATTCTTGTTCACTTGGAGCCATAATCCCGGCATGCCAGCCCGCGATTACTCCTTATTGGTTACACCCGCCTCTGCGAATGTTGCCATCTCCCGCATAATCCGCACTGCAGCATCAATTAGCTGGAACATCAGCACACCGCCAGTCCCTTCGCCAAGACGCATCTGCACATGCAAGCAAGGATTCAGCTTCAGCTCAGACAGCAGCGCTGTATGCCCCCGCTCCTCTGACAAGTGCGAGCCAATAAGATAAGGCTGTACCGCCGGAGCTAATCGTACAGCAGCCAGAGCAGCCGCACTGGAGATAAACCCGTCTATCACAACCGGAACCTGATTCGCCGCCGCAGCTAGAATAACACCCGTAAGACCGGCAATTTCCAGCCCGCCTACCTTCGCCAATACATCCAATGCATCCTCATGATTCGGTGCATTGATTTCAAGCGCTTGCCGTACCACATTGCATTTATGCTTCCACTGCGCGTCGCCGATGCCTGTCCCATGGCCTACTGCCTCTTCAGGCTCCATTCCAGTAAATGCACACAGCATCGCCGCGCTCGCCGTTGTATTTCCAATGCCCATCTCCCCTGTCGAGAACAGGCGGTATCCTTCGCGAACGTACTGCTCCACAATATCAACGCCTACTAGAATCGCAGAGATTGCTTCCTCTCGCGACATAGCAGGCCCCTTCGCCATATTCGCCGTTCCTTTACGCACCTTGCGCGATACAAGCTTCGGATCGTCCAAGTCCGCATTGACACCGATGTCGACACATACCACGTCTGCACCAGCTTCGCGCGACAGAACATTGACCGCAGCTCCGCCACGGAGGAAATTATACACCATCTGCGGTGTCACTTCGGATGGGAATGCGCTAACGCCTTCCTCACATACTCCATGATCGCCAGCCATGACAATAACGGCCTTCTTCTCGAATTGTGGTTTAACCTCTCCTGTAATACCTGCAACTTGAATCGCAACCTGCTCGAGTACTCCCAAGCTTCCCGGCGGCTTCGTCAATTGATTTTGATGTTCAATGGCAGATTGGATTGCCTGCTCATCCAAGGGCTTAATTTGTGCGATCAGTTGATTCAATCGTTCATTCATGCTGCTCATCTCCGTTGTCAAATTGATTTTCATGTGTTCAAGCTTGTGTTCATAGATGTGCATATAGTTGTATTCATTTCTTAGTTCTGTTCTTAAATGTGCAAATGATTGTTTTCAGTTCTTAGTTGTGATCTTAGATCCGTGCACAGATTGTGGTTCTTTCTGACTATGACTCCTATCCACTCTTGTTCCATGCAACATCCACTATATTCATCGTTATCGATTTTCAAGCGGAATGCTATAAATTTCGTTATTGCAAAACTACAGCAACTTATGCTTTCCAGGGCCGTCTATAACCCTAGCTTCGGTCGAATAAGAATCTGAGGGCGGCCCGTATCGGGATGCGGCACAACCGTCGTCTCTGTGGCAAAAATACGTGACAGCAGCTCCGTAGTCATGATCTGCTCAGGTGTGCCTTCAGCAGCAATGCCGCCTCCATGAATGACAACAAGCCTATCGCAATATAAAGAAGCCAAATTCAAATCATGGAGCACGGATACGACCGTCAACCCGCAATCCTGCTGCCACTCCCGAACAATATCCATAAATTGCACCTGATAATGAATGTCCAAATACGTCGTCGGCTCATCCAGCAGGACTACAGAAGGGGATTGCACCATTAATTTGGCCAATGCCGTTCGTTGGCGCTGCCCGCCGCTAATCCGATCAAGCGGATAGTCAGCCAGCTCCGTCAGTTGCAGCTTCTCCATAATCCGGTCTACAATCTCTCCACTATCCTCGGATTCTGATCCAAGCCATGATTGAAATGGGAAACGTCCCATCTCAACCACTTCGCGCACCGTAAATCCAAGTGGCGGAAGCGCTTCCTGCTGCAGCACTGCCATCATCTGAGATAGTGCTCTACGCTTATAGGTACCCAGCATTTGACCAGCAAGCTGTATAGAGCCAGAAGTAGGTCGATCCACTCCTGACAACAAAGACAGAAGCGTGGACTTGCCACTACCGTTCGGACCAATGATGCCAACCCACTCCCCAGACTCCACAGCGAAATCCACATCTTGCAGCACATGCTTCTCACCGTAATGCTTGCTCAGTCCTTGAACCTCAATGATGTTGCCCTTCTCCATTTGAATAGCATGATTGCTGCTCTCTGCATGATCTAGATTTGCTTTCGGAAGATGTTCTATTCGCTGTGTCATGACCATTTCCCCCGTTTCGCTCGCTTATTGCGCATAAGCAAGTAGGCGAAGAATGGCGCACCTAGAAACGCGGTTACAACCCCAAGTGGGATTTCTGTCGGTGCGAATGCCGTACGGGCAATCGTATCTGCCCACATCACATATATCGCTCCCCCAATTGCTGAGAGCGGTATCAAATATCGATAATCAGGGCCTACAATTAAGCGCAGCAGATGCGGAACGACTAATCCGACAAAGCCGATGACGCCGGAGACAGATACGGCAGCTGCCGTAATCATCGTTGCCGTCAGCAGCACTACCCATTTCGTCCGCTCTACATGAAGTCCGAGATGCGAGGCCTGCCGCTCACCTAATGCAAGCAAATTAAGCGGTCTTGCATATGCAATAAGAATAACAATGCCAATTGCCAAATAAGGAGCGAGCACCACTGTATAAGACCAGCCTCGCATCGCCAAACTGCCCATCACCCAAAACAAAATCTCATTGATCGTCTGATTTGTCATGGCTACAAGAAAGGAGACGATGGAGCCGAGAAAGGCTTGCATCACGACTCCAGATAAGATCAGTGTCTCGATTGGAATCTTCCCCTGCTCACTGGCCAGCTTAATGACGAACATTAGGGTCGCTACCCCTGTAGCGAATGCAACGACAGGAATCGTCCATTCGCCGAACAGCGAATACTGCAAACCGAAGTAAATAAGGAATGCGGCTCCAACAGAAGCCCCTGAAGATACCCCTAATGTATACGGATCTGCCAACGGGTTGCGCAGCACTCCTTGAAATGCAGTACCTGCGACCCCAAGCGCCGCCCCTACGAGCATTGCCAATAGAACTCGTGGGAAGCGTACCTTCATCATAATTTGCGCGGAAGCGTCATCCCATGTGACCGGTATGAACTGATCCAGCCCTGGAATATGATGAAGAAGAATTTGAGCAATTTCCCCCATTGGCATTTGTACAGAGCCTACAGCAAGACATCCTACAACGGACAAAAGGAGAAGCGCAATACCCGCTCCTCCATACCAACCCATTTTATTCATCGATTTCTCCACGATGATTATTTCACCAAGTCCGGATGAACCGCCTTCGCAACTGCCTTCAATCCGTCAGCTACACGAGGTCCCGGACGGCTGATCAGGTTCTGATCCACACCGATTACTTGATTGTTCTTAATTGCATTGATGTTATTCCAACCGCTGCGTCCACGAATAATTTCTTCCAAGGATTTGTTCGTCTCGGAGTCCACTACACCTTGCGTGAACATGATTACATCCGGATTGGATTTAATAATGTTCTCTTCGTTAATTTGAATCCAGCCGGCTGAATCAGCCGCAACGTTCGTGCCGCCTGCCATTTCAATCAGCTCGTTCATGAACTCGCCGCTGCCTACTGTCCAGCCTGGGGAGAATTCAATATACACCTTTTCCTTCTCCGCACTTTGAACGGCCGACTTCACATCTTCACGCACTTGCTTCATGTTGTCAACAATCGTCTTCGCTTTAGCTTGCTGATCCGTAATTTGACCATACAATTCGATGTTCTTAATCACATCGTCGTACGTTTTTGGTTCTACCTTGAATATTTTAATGCCCAGCTCACGGAACTTCTTCACAACTGGCTCCTTCATCGAGATGCCTGTGAACACGATGTCCGGCTTAGCTTTAATAATTGCCTCTTCATTCGGCTTCGTAATGCCGCCCATTTTCTCTTTGGACTTCGCTGCTTCCGGATAATCATCAAAATCAGACACCCCAACGATTTGTGCATCCAATCCAAGTGCGAACAAGGACTCTGTCTCAGCTGGAGACACGGACACAATACGTTCTGGCGCTTTGTCGAATGTGAATTCTTCACCCGTTGCATCCTTAACAGTCAGCGGATACGTCGTTTTTAGATCATCCTGCTTCGGTTGTTCTGTAGCCCCATTGCCATTGGACTCTTGCTGTGCAGTATTATTCTCAGCAGGCTTAGCCGCATCTTGATTGCCGCAAGCCGCCAGTCCTACTGTAAGCATAAGCGCCAATAGCGCCGCTACCGATTTGTTCAGCCATTTGTTCATGTCAGAATCTCTCCCTCGCGTCATTCTTCCTAGTCTCTAACCATGTACTACCCGTGCAGGTGTAAAGCGGTTCCATCCTTCGCCATGCGAACGATAATGCACTGCAAGCTGCACTTGCCGTAAGAATGTATGTACATCCCCATTCGGTATCAGTTGTCAATGAGCACTTGCATATACCTGAGCTGTAAATCCTACTGTGACTGAATTTGTGATATACATTCGTGCTGTGCAATTGCATTGAACTGCAGTTTACCTTGTACAAACGAAGTGCTTGATGGGATGTGAAATCATTTCCAAATACAGCAAAAACCCCCGATCCTTCGATCCGGGGGAACACAAAGTCATCTATCGCAATATTCAACAGACACCTAGAAGCAGGAAGCAAGCAGCTGCGCTGCCATGTTGCCTGATGCATTACGCCAATGACGTGATCCTCTCCGCGAAGGATACAGCTCGTCCATCTTCAGGCAGGTTTCCTGACTTAGGAGAATACGTTGCAGCTCGCCTTCCCATCCATAGCGGTTCATACAGCACACACTAACGAATTCGACAGTGGCATCATGAGCGCAACACTCCATTCACAGTGGCGGGACCGCGCCGGGTTCACACCGGCTTCCCTATTAACCTCGAATATGCATCGACCATACAATACATCGGTATCTCTTACCGAGCAACGCGTATGGATCCGTACCGCATACATACCCAAGGACCTGAAGTATCACGATTATTCAATATGGAATACATTTCGTCATCCAAGTGCTAAACTCGATAATTGATTATAGGGGAAAAGCCTCTGCGTTGCAATAGATTACATCATTGCGTGCATCTAATGAACCTGCTTTGACACACAAACGTCATCATCTGCTTGGAAGCCGTTCTGCTCGCAAGAACTTCCATTTGCGGGCACATCGCTTCGCCGTAATCATAACACCGCCACCGATTGGCGCAGCGGCTTCCCAGAATGACTTCCGCGGGAAAGCCAGCGTATATAAGCGACGAACGACGCCCCCGTGTGTGACGATGACAACATCCGGCCGCGGACTAGGCCCGCTTCCATATGACTGTCTCTGCATCCGGCTTGTCTTGCTGCGCAGCACACGTCCACGTGGCAGCGGCGAAGAATGGTACGGCCGACGACGGATAGCGCCCTCTTGCCGTTCCATATGATTTCCGCTGCTGATGAAGGAATCACGCGCATTGCGCAGCACTTCCCACCATACATGCGCCGTTCGCGTACAGAAGGACTGCCACGGTTCCCCGCGCGGCGGCTGGATGGCTGATGAATCGTCAAGCCATCTTCGATACTGTGGATCTTCCTTCAAGTCATTGTAGGTTAACCCTTCCCACATACCGAAGTCATATTCTCGCAGCCTTGTGTCCTCCACAGCTTGGATGCTGTCACGCGGACGCAAATAGGCGAGCGTGTCGCGACAGCGGCGCATATCGCTCGTGTATAGCAGCGGTGATGGATGCGCCAATGTTCGGCGAAGAGCTCGGAGCTCTTCTGTTGAATCCGGCAATAGCGGTACATCCGAATAGCTAATATATCGCCGCTCCGTATTCTCTTGCGTCAAGCCATGACGAACAAGTGCGAAGCGCACAATTTTGCCGCTTGCTTGACTCTTTTTTCGTAACATATGTCTTGTCATTAATAATCGTTTCCTGTTGTTTTTCGATGCTCCTGAACGACGCCGGTTCCGATGAATAGCGGGAGCATTCCATTTAGTTGTCCGTGTCATCCCATTTGTACTCCTTCATCCGCCATTCATCTACAGAAGCCATCCTCCGCGCACATATAGGAGCAGGCCTGCCAGAATAACAAAGACTGTCGAGCTGCTTACGAGCAGCCTGCATACCGCAGGCACATGCTCTGCTTGCAGAGGCTGCTTCATATCCCCCATATAAGCGCGGAACGAACGTATTCCTTTATACACATTATAACCGCCAAGCCTGATGCCAAGCGCACCTGCTGCTGCTGCCTCTGCCCACCCGCTATTCGGGCTTGGATGCTTGCTTGCATCTCGAAGCGCCATTGACCAAGCCCTGCGTGCATCATACCGATGAATCCAAGCGCTCAGCGTGATGAGCACAGCAGTGATCCGTGCTGGTATCCAGTTGGCGATATCATCGAGGCGGGCAGATGCCCAGCCCAAATTCTGATATTTCTCATTTTTATAGCCGACCATAGAATCGAGCGTATTCACCGCACGATATGCCATAGCCAGCGGAGCGCCTCCGATAAGTGCGAAGAATAGCGGCGAAATGACCGCATCAACTATGTTCTCCGCTACCGTCTCGACGGTAGCGCGCACGACTTCCGGTTCATCCAATTGCTCTGTATCGCGGCCGACAATCATGCCGACTTCTCGCCGTGCACCCTCTAAGTCCTGGTCCTTCAGCCTCCGATACACAGCCATCCCTGCATCCTTCAGTCCCTTTACCGCAATTGTCGTTCCAATGAGCAATGCCTCGGCAACCCATCCTACATATTCATGAACATGATATAGTCCTGTTAGTATAAGCCAAGTCGACGCATACGCCCCTCCTACCACGATAATCGGCAGCAGGATGCCTAGCGGCTTGAGTGCCTGCTCGGAAGGACTTATCCTGCGTATAACACGTTCTACTCTGCTTATTCCTTTGCCTATCCCAACGACTGGATGCGGGATAGCCCGAGGATCGCCTACAATCCGATCCCATATGTATGCTGCTATTATGATGAACGCTGCTGTCATATGTCTCCCACCCTAGTAGGTTGTTCCAATCTTTTAGCGGTCACGCTTCATGCTGGGTCTTGACAGACTCATATACGGTAGTATAAACGAGTTGTCCGACCGCATGACCCAATGTGGTCGCTGTACCTGCATAGCAATGCACAGGTTCATATCGTCCACTGTCTATCACGGCAAATACAATTGCATCTGTCGTCGTCCCCGTGGCAATGCGCCCCGTCTCTGAATCTAAGATGCCCAGATCAGACAGAGCCGCACATTTGGCCTCCGTTGCCGTCATGAACACATTCCATACCGCGGCATCAGACAATTTGCCATCCATAATAAGAATGGAATTAATCGTCCCTGGCTTCAATGGTTCATAAGATGAGAATACTCGCCGCGGCATCCCAGCACGAGCCGCATTAGACGTTCCGGCAGTCGTTACGCACAGAAGCGAACATTCATCCGCATCCTGCTCAGCAACAGATGCATGGCTCACCTTAGCAGCGGTCATAAGCCCAACGGTCTGCTCCGGAGCGTACCCCTTCTCTACACACGTCAGACGAAGATACTCTATCGGATCTGCACAATTGAACTGATAATGAACCATCTGATTCAAGATGCGATTGCCCGCCCATTGCCCTCCATGAAATACAGCACTGCTCCATATCGGCGCTATCTGTGGAAGTTCAACAGCGATGAGAGCATCCTCCCAGCGAATATGTACTCCTGCAATATGTCTAGATGTATAGGTACAGTTGCTCTCTCGATATGGCTGCATCCCACTTCTCCTTCATTCTGTGTTTGTCTACTGTAACACAGCTGCAAGGGCTGATGCCACAATTGCATTCGCAGCGCGATCCTTGACTGCCAATCGGAAGTCTCTCTCCGTCAGTCCAACATACATGTCGCAATTGCGAATGAGAATGCCAGAGCGGCATAATTCGGCCTGAAGCGACTTCGCCGTCCACCCTTCTGGAGATCTGCATAATAGGAAATTCGCTACGCTTGGCCATGTTCGAATGCCTAACATGTGCAGCTGCTGACGCAGAACAGCCCGTTCTTCATCGATGAGAGCTCGTGTTGAAGCCGCGTATTGATCCGCTTGCTCGTCCGTCAGTAGGGCCTCCCCTGCCGCTAGTGCCAAGCCATTGACACTCCATGCCACCTGCATAGCCGACATCGCCGCAATATGCTGCGGCTGGGCGATTGCGTACCCGAGACGTAATCCAGGAATCGCATAGAACTTCGTAAGTGAACGAAGTACAATAAGATTCGAGCATCGATGAACGAATGGAATCAAGGAATGCTCCTCTTCATTCGCAAAGTCAATAAAAGCTTCATCGATTACGAGAATCGTAGAAGCAACTTCTGCTAAGGCTGCAAGTCTTCCCAGCAGCATGCGATCATATAATGCACCATTCGGGTTGTTCGGGTGGCCGATAAATACGACATCCGCCTGCTCGATAAGCTCTGTCAGTTGAGACTCGGTAGCACGGAAGTCGTTATCCTCACTGCCAACCCTATGCATCACTTCTGCTCCGAACTTGCGCGACAGTGTCTCATATTCAGAGAAACAAGGGGCAATTACGCCAACCCGTTTAGGCCGAATCGCCAGCAACAGCAGCGCCATGCACTCTGCAGCCCCGTTGCCGATGCTAATCAGTGCCTCGTCGACCCCTAACCTCGCAGCTAAGAGCTTCTTCATCTGTCGATGTCCAGGATCCGGATAATGAACGATTGACGGCATCATTTCGCGCCCCAGACGATCTATAACAGCCGAAGGCGGTCCAAGCGGATTAATATTCGCACTGAAGTCCAGCAGTGCCTTACGATCGACGCCGAACGCGTCCGCAGCCGTCCACACATCCCCACCATGCCCGAATCGTTCAATTGTGCCCATTGCTGTCTGCCTCCCAATGATGTCAATTGGATTTGTCCAAAGGTTGAAAATATCTATGTACTGCTAGCTCCACGAACCGGAGCTTTCCAATATGGAATCGTTTCTACTCGTCCATTATGCGTAACAGAGCAATGTTCGTCAAACGAATTTTCCAGTAAATATGTGCAGTTCTTCCGTTCACTACGGGCGTTGCGGTGCGATTCGCAAGCAATTATAGTGGAATTGCAAAGGTTTTATTACGAAATGCCAAAAAACATTGGTCAATCGCACACTGTAACACTTCTGTTAATTGCTGTATAATCTTGTTGCACCACACATCTTAACAGGTGTGATATGTCATGGATGAGGAGGGATGATTATGTCGGTGCATCACAAGACATCATGGGCTACTCTCGGCGCCGCCATCATTGTCACCATCTATTACGCTGCAATTCTATTTCGACTCAAGGGAGACATTGGATTATACAGCACGGAAATGATGGCCCTTGCCCGGAACGTGTTCGGAATTGCCGTCGTCGTTCAAGTCGTTATGCACTTTATCAATTTTATGTCCAAGGATGAGGCCGAGGACAAGGAGCTTGCTCGTTCTGTATCCATGCAGGCCAATCAGTTCAGCCTACTCTTTCTCGTCCTTGCTGTAGCTTGCTGTGCGGCCTATTTAATATATGTATCGGATACACGCACCCTATTGCTGTCTCCGCTCGTATGCGCTCATTTGCTTGTCTGTGTGCTGCTGGCTGCGTGGGTGATCAAGCACTCCTTGGAATTAATGCTGTACCATCGTTTTATCAAGGCGGATCCATTAGATCATCCTTGATCATGTAACCGTTTACTTCGTGAATATTACTATCCGTGATACAAAAGATAAGGAGTGCCCGATCAGCATACGCTGCGAGGCACTCCTTATTGTTAGGACAGAGCCAGTTGCACTGGCCATCCTCCTTTATTGATCGATTACAGTGAAGAGTTGCTCCGCACTCGTACGCGGGCGAGCCTTCGGCGCATCGTCAAAGTAGCCGATGCGGATTACCCCGACAAGCTTCTCGCCTGGTTGTACGCCAACCATCTCACGATATTGCTTGTTGTAGATATAGTCGCCTGTATGCCACAGCATGCCAAGACCATGTTCCCATCCAAGCAGCTGGAAGTTCTGAATCAGAGCGCTCACCGCTTCCAAATCCTCTTGCCAAATATTCGGACGAGGGTCTTCAGGCATAACCACATGCAAATAAGCAGGGACATGCATCAAATGCTCCTCGAACTTCTGGCGTTGCTCTGGCGTTGCATCTCTTAGCTTAGTCTTATCTAGAATGGTAAGAAGTCCGTTCATAATACGCGCCTTTCCTTCTCCTTCCGCATATATGAAGCGCCAAGGCTCACGCAGTCCGTGGTTCGGTGCCCATACTGCGTCATTCAACAGCTGCAGCACCAGGCTGCGATCAACAGGCTTGTCGTTGAATTCATGTATACTTCTACGTTCTCGAATAATTGAAGCAATTGACATTCTGAAGTCCCCCTCAATAGGTTGCATTGTAACCGTCTTTGTTACTTCACATCATATCATCTATGATAACGATTATCAATATCAAATCTATTTTGTATTCTCTTGCAAATCGTATACAATAGAACTATATGCACCAACAGCTTCTACATGAAGGAGACGGACAAGCTATGAAGTTTATTGATAATCAAGGCATAACAGACCCGCGGATCAATCTTGCAATCGAGGAATTCGTATTGAAGCATTTGCCGCTTGAGGAAGACAGCTATCTTCTATTCTATATCAATGAGCCATCGATCATTATAGGTAGAAACCAAAATACAATCGAAGAAATCAATGCCGAGTACGTGAAAGATAACAACATTCATGTTGTGCGTCGCCTTTCTGGCGGTGGAGCTGTATATCATGATACAGGCAACTTGAACTTCAGCTTCATTACTAAGGATGACGGTGAGTCCTTCCATAACTTCCGCAAATTCACCCAGCCTGTTATCGACACCTTGCACGCTCTCGGCGTGAATGCCGATCTGACTGGACGCAATGATATCCAAGTTGGGGAGCGCAAAATTTCAGGAAACGCCCAGTTCGCTACCCGTGGCCGCATGTTTAGCCATGGAACGCTGCTGTTCAATTCGGAAATGGAACATGTCGCATCTGCACTGAAGGTGCGCCAAATCAAAATCGAATCCAAGGGCACGAAGTCTGTGCGCTCCCGTGTTGCCAATATAGCGGAGTACTTGAAGGAGCCAATGACCATTGAAGAATTCAAGGCTTCGATTCTGCACCACATCTTCGGTATCGAAGCGGATCAAGTTCCGCAGTATGTGTTGACTGAGCAGGATTGGGAGATTATTCATCGAATCTCCGAGGAACGCTACCAGAACTGGGATTGGAACTATGGCCACTCTCCGAAGTTCAATGTGGAGCATACGAAGAAATTCCCTGCCGGAATCGTCGATGTACGATTGGATGTAGCGGATGGTGTGATTCAATCAATGAAGATATACGGGGACTTCTTCGGAATCGGCGAGGTAAGTGATATTGAGGAACGGCTCCAAGGAGTTCGCTATGAGGAACAAGCCGTCTCCGAGGCAATTGGAGATATGGACATTAATCATTACCTCGGCAACATTAGCAAAGATGACTTTGTCGGGCTGCTTATGCTGCAGGAATAGTCCGTGAAGCAGATAGAGGCGTCCTCTCTTGATGAGAACGCCTCTTCGTTATGTAACGCGAAATATACCGGGCGTCGCCCGATCCCATTCAGACTACTGGTATGTCTTATCAAAGTCATAAAGCACTGAAGCTCATAAGCTTAGTATAGCTTGTCCAATACGGACTTGGCCGTTTGTTGAATTGCCTTGTATGCCTTCTCCTTATCTTGTAAGGCAACAGCCGTCGACAGAATATCGAGGACATGGATTTGTGCAATTTTCGATGAAAAGGCCCCACCCTCAAGAGGTGTCTCCTTGGATTTGATCAGCAGAATGGAGTCTGCATATTTCGTAATAGGGGACTTCGCATGGCTCGTCAAGCAAATGAAAAATACGCCATTCTCCTTCGCCAATCGAATCGTGTCCACCAAATCCTTCGTACTGCCTGATGTTGATATGCCGAATACGACATCTTCTTCGGTCATAAGTACCGCATTCATCGCCATCACGTGCGGATCTGTTATCGCTTCCCCAGTGTAGCCAAGCCGCATAAAGCGATACTGTGCATCCATCGCTGTCATAGCGGACGAGCCTACCCCCATGAAGAACAGGCGCTTCGCCTTCACGATGGCATCGACCGCCTTATTCAGTTCCTCCATATTCAGCAAGGATAGCGTATGTTCAAGCGAGGCAACATTCTCCAGTGTCATTTTCTTCGCTACAACAGCCAAGTCATCACTCTCAACAATCTCACTATCTTCATGTTTCAGTGGCGATACCAGATCTTTAGCCAAGGATAGCTTGAAATCTTGGTAGCTCTTAAAACCCAGATTACGACAAAAACGCAGAACAGAAGTCTCGCCCGCACTTGCTCGCTCCGCTAAATCCGTAACTGTCGCATATAGCACCGATTCGGCATTTTTCAATACATAGTCTGCTATTTTCTTCTCCGTCTTCGTCAGTGACGGATAGAGACTTCTAATCAGCAGCAGTGTATTGGTATGTTCACCTGCGACCATCTCATGATTCCCCCTAACTTCTTTATGTATTTCAATCCGTATGATGCGGCACTCTATAGCGTATCTTGTGCCGGATTTGTTTATTTCCATGCCAGCTCACAACTACTGACACAATCCTATTGTTCGGACTTCCCTCACTCATAGTTCATCGGTTCAATCGATGTATTGATCGTACTAGGCAAGATTCCACATGCCTCATTCACCATCCGATTAACAGCCATCCACGACGTCAGTGGTCGGTGCTTACACCAAAGTCATCATGCACAACCCATTCACAGGGAAATTCGAACTAGCCTTATCATCTAATGGAACGATTAAAAAATCAACATGTTGATAACAAAATAATGAAAGCGCTCTTACTTAGTGATAGCTCAAACAGGGTCACTATACCATACAGTCCCCGACGTGAACTGCTTCGATTCATTGGTAAGAACACGATAAAATAGCGGCAAACAGACAGTTCACGTCCTGCTATTGCCGCTTATTACGATCGATTTATTATGCAAGTTAGAAGTAGACTAGATTACAGAAAAATGGTCGGAAGGTTGGGTCGAATGAAGCTCCGTCCAAATACAGTTGGCAGCTCCGACTACCCCAGCATGCTCACCCATTTCAGCAGCATGGAGTTCCACACCATCTCCCCAATATGCAGGCATGCACATCTTGCGCATCTCTTCCTTAATTGCTTCAAGCAGCCATGCCCCTTGTCCGATAACAGCTCCACCTAATACAAATCGACGACTATTGAGCACATGCTGCAGCGTCACAAGCCCAACTGCGATGTTTCGAATATATTGGGTAATGACCTCATTTGCTGCCAGATTGCCACTACGTGCCGCTGCGAACCAAGCCTCTGGCTTCTCCTCACATTGAGGCAATATTGATGCCGCAGAAGAACTGCCTTCAAGAGAAGTAATCTTCTCTCTAATCATCCGCTTCAAGGCATTTACAGAAGCATACTGCTCCCAACAACCGATCAATCCACAAGTACAAGGCTCGCCATCCATCTGCACGATGAAGTGCCCGAATCCACCCGCATGGCCATCAGCCCCGCCATAGAGTGCACCCTCTTCAATAATCGCACCTCCAATTCCTGTACCGAGCGCGACGCAGACGAATTGATCCATGCCTCTGCCTGCGCCCTTCCAGCTCTCCCCGAGGGCGATTGCATGCACATCGTTAATGACGCGAACCGGCACACCCGTCGCTTCATGAAGCAATTCTTGAACAGGAGTCCCGCTCCAACCCGGCAAATTATCCGTCGCATAAGCCACATGCCCATCGCGGTGAATATAGCCTGCGGAACCTATACCAATGCCTTCTACTGCCCACTGATTCTGTGCCGCCTCACTCCGATAATAATGAATAAGCTGCTTCAGCTTGTTCAGCAGTTCGTCTCGTCCAAGCATAGCCTCTGTAGGAATGGTACGGGAATGAAGTACATTTCCCTGTTTATCTACAATGCCGCTCTTTATATTCGTTCCACCAATATCAATAGCGATGACGACAGATTCATGACTGTTCACTGCGTCTGTCATGATAACGCCTCTCCCTTGCTGGCAGGTTCATTCCCATCCTGATTCTGAGCAATCACAGGGATGACCGAGCCCGACATCGCTGCTTGGACGGGGACTTGCCCCCCTTTTATCTTGGAAACAAATGAACTGGTAAGCGTATGCGGACGTGTAATGGCCGTGCCCACTACAACGGAGAATGCGCCATTTCTCAAGGCTTCCTCCGCCTGCTCTGGTGTATGGATGCGTCCTTCCGCGATGATCGGCGTTGACACTGCTGCGGCCAGCCGCTTGATCAGCTCCATATCCGGCTCCTTCTGCTGCACGCTATAGGGCGTATAACCTGATAATGTCGTAGAAATAAAATCAAAACCCAACTCCGCCGCGCGAATCCCTTCCTCATAAGTTGAAATATCCGCCATCAAGGGGATGTCATATTTTGTTTTGATAACGTTTACAATGTATTCAAGCGTTTCACCCGATGGACGCGGCTGCATCGTGGCATCAAGCGCGACCATGTCAGCGCCGGCAGCAATCATCACTTCAACATCCGCAAGAGTCGGAGTTATATATACGTTAGAACCCGGATATTCCTTCTTCCATATTCCGATAACCGGAATGCGAATCGCTTCCTTAATCGCTGCAACATCTTGCGGCGAATTGCTGCGAATTCCGGCAGCACCGCCATTCACGGCTGCTAAGGCCATGCGCACCATCATATCGCTTCCATACAACGCTTCCCCTGGATACGCCTGACACGATACAATCAAATTTCCTTGCAGTTGTTCAGCAAGCTTCTCTACTCTTTTGTTCGTTTCCTCTACCTTCATCGTTTCCAACTCCCATAGGTTAGAAATAATCATCCAATATTTCTACCGCATTTCGGATTCTTACTCCAATTTAGCATGGAAAATGAAGGATGTAAAGGATAGATCATTGAAAACTGTGCTTTACAGCATGCGCTCTTTCTTACATGATAAGAGTAAAATATTTGAAAGTGGGAAGGGAGTCTATTTTACTCATCATGAAACGCACATGGTTGGCCGATGTATGTCTCTTGCTTGTTGCATTGATTTGGGGCAGTACGTTTCTTGTTGTTCAGCATGCTGTCCATACGTTGCCCCCTCTTGCCTTTAATGCAATTCGCTTTGCATGCGCTGGACTGCTGTTTGCAGTCGTTCTGCTTTTTACAAGACGCACCTTGACTATCTTCCTGAACAAGCGACTGCTTCTTCACGGCGGGATACTTGGCTTATGGTTATTTTCCGCATATGCGTTTCAGACCATTGGACTGTTATACACAACGACAACCAACACCGGATTTCTAACGGGTCTATCGGTTGTGCTGGTTCCTTTCATTACCTTATGGCTGTCGAAGCAGCGGCTGACGCTCCCAACTTGGATCTCCGCACTGCTTGCTCTTTGCGGGCTGTATTTGCTCGCCTTCAACGGTGGAACGGCTGAGTGGAATAAGGGAGACGGACTCGTGCTGCTCTGCGCTGTCGGCTTCGCCATGCATATCGCCCTGACAGGCCGTTTCGCATCGCAGCATGATACACTGCCGCTTGTTACGGTACAGCTTATGACTGTCGGCATTCTATCTGGTATTAGTTCGGCCATCTTCGAACCGCAGCTAACAATGAGATTGCTCGGGCAAGCCTTATCGGAACCGAAGGTGCTGTTCGCACTTGCTATATCCATTGGGCTCTCGACCGCGTTTGCCTTCTGGGCGCAGACTTGGTGTCAGAAATATACCTCCGCGACACGCGTTGCGATTTTATTTGCGATGGAACCGGTATTTGCCGCCATTACGGGCGTAACCTTTGCCGGAGAAGCGCTGGGAGGATGGGCGCTTGCGGGATGTGGGCTTATTTTTATTGGAATGATCGTTGCCGAATTGAAATGGAGCGGACATGCTGTACAATAGAAGTAGAGAGAAATACGGGTGTTCGTGGATAAAAATGTGACGAGCCCCTATTACCAGTACATGAATATGTGCTGCATAGATAGGAGAGAAACTCATAACCCATGTATAAACTTATCGCAATTGATGTAGACGACACGTTGATTAATGATGACAAGCAGGTAACTCCCGGCACGAAGCGTGCATTGGAGCTCGCCGTTCAACAAGGCGTTACCGTTACACTTGCAACAGGACGCATGTATGCTTCTGCTCATAACATTGCCCTGCAGACAGGTCTAAATGTGCCTCTCATTACGTATCAAGGCTCTCTGGTGAAGAACGTAATGGACGGTGAAGTACTCTACGAGCGTGCAGTGCCGCGCGATGCTGCGCTTAAGCTGCTTCGCTACTGTGACGAGCACAATATCCATCTGCAGTTGTACATTGATGACAAGCTGTACGCTCGCGAAGAAAATCAAAAGCTGATTGACTACGCGAACTTGAGCCGCATTCCTTATTTCATAGAACCTGACTTTGATCGTCTGCTCGCTTCCCCTTCCACGAAGATGCTCATGATCGACGAACCGGATCGACTGGATCGTGTCGCAGAAGAACTGAAGGAATTGCTGGGATCAGAGGTTCATATTACAAAGTCGAAGCCTCATTTCTTAGAGGTTACCCATTATGAGGGCACGAAGGGAAGCGCATTGCGCCATTTGGCGGAACACTTCGGCTGCAGCTTGGAAGAGACGATCGGTATCGGAGATTCATGGAATGACCATGATCTGATCGAGACGGCTGGACTCGGTGTTGCGATGGGGAATGCCGTTGATTCACTTAAGACGATTGCCGATTATGTAACAGAGAGCAACAATGATGAAGGAGTACGTCATGTCATAGAGAAGTTCATCCTGAATCGTGACAGCGCGAACTAATCGTACCTAATGAAGCGCCGCTTCCGTACAGACAAGCTTGTCTGCAGGAAGCGGCGCTTTTTTATCCCCTTTTCCATACCAATGCGTATAAAGATACAAATCAAAATGCGTTCAATCGTGCAACGATTACTCCGTTTGGATCCCCTCTAGTTGCTTATAATACTCAATTTTGGATTCAATCTTTTGTAGATGCTCCTGCAACTCCTTAACTTGTGCCATAACCTGCTCTTGATGTTCCTCCAATAACGCACGTCGTGCACGTATCGTGGAATCCCCTCTGCTTCGCAAATGAGAAAACTGCTGCATCTCCCTGATTGGCATGCCTGTCGCACGCAATCGGAGCAGGAAATGAATCCACGCTATGTCCGATTCCGTATACTGCCGGTAGCCATTTGCATCGCGCTGCACTTCTGTCAGCAACTCAATCTTTTCGTAGTAGCGCAACGTATGTACGGACAGTCCTGTCTTATCCGCAATTTGTTGGATCGTAAAATAGGTTTTCATAATGGAACATTATATCACGCCACCCAACACCGAAAAAAAGGCTTGCTATAGAGCGCACTCTAATGTGTAGCATGTCATTCATGCAGTGCATTCCAATACGATTGGATTATCTATCTTAAAGGAGGACTTCCCAATGATGAATGTGGATAATGAAGAAAAAGTGGCAACTGAGCGTTATCAACGAGGCTGGGACAGGTTGAAGGAAGTAGATGGCGAGGCAGGCGAGCATGTGATTGAATCCTTGAGCGGGATTGCCCCTGAGCTTGGTCAATATATTATTGAATTTGCATTTGGAGACATTTATTCTCGTGAGGGGCTAGATTTGAAGCAGCGTCAGCTCATCACACTTGCATCCCTTACTACTCAAGGCGGATGCGAGCCGCAGTTACATGTCCATATTCGAGCAGCACTTCATGTCGGTCTAACCCCTAACGAAATCATTGAAGCGATGATTCATTGTGTTCCATATACCGGATTCCCCCGCGTCCTCAATGCCATATTTACAGCCAAGCGGATATTTGAAGATCAGCAGATGAGCGTCGTACCTCTCTAGCAAAAAAGGGTAACCTCGGTTACCCTTCCACTCGCATTCCTGTCCGAGCCAACGCCACATTCGCAGGCAGCTCATAGCTTGTACGGAAATCAATGTCGTGGGACATATGCGTAAATATGGCCAGCTTCGGACAAATATCTTGCAGCAGCTCCATCGCTTCGACCATGTCGTATACAGAACGGGTCTCATAGGCTGCCTGTTCGTGATAAAAATTCGTTCCCAATATAAGAAGATCGAGATCGCGGAAAAATTGACGTTCCTGAGCGCCTAGCCCAATTGCATCCGAAGCATATAACCAACTATTCAACGCAGCTGATTCCGCATTCGCGGAGTCTTCATTCCCTTCTAATTCCTGCCTCTCCGCTGCCGAATACGGTTCCTCCATTTTCGAGACGGCTTGAAGCCGATCAAAGCGATAGGCGTAGGAATAGCCATTCTTGCCATGATTGACCCGGATCGGTTGAATGAACCAGTCCCGCCACTGCCATGTCTGCTCGATATCTTCGAATTGGATGAACCGCTCAAGCCATGGATACATCGTTCGAATCAATTGATTCACCTCTGCGGGAGCAATGACATGCCCTTGTCGATCCAGCCAGCGGCATGCATCCGCATATGCGGGGAGCCCTGCGATATGATCCTGATGCGCATGGGTGATGAGGATATCATCTATCCAGAACAAGCCTGCACGTTCCATCTGGCCTGTCCAATCCGGCCCGCAGTCGATGAGAAGCCGTTCGTCAGCTCGTTCAATCACAACAGAGGAACGATAACGGCGGTTCTGTCCTTCCTCACGCGCCTCTCTGCACACCTCACAGTCGCAATATACTCGTGGAACCCCCATGGAGTCTCCTGTCCCCCAAAAAGAAATTGACCAACTCTTTTCCTCATAATTCATGTCCATTTTTCTCCTTCAGCTGCGTATATATTTACAAGAACAACACGTAACCGTTATAAAATCTCCATTGTTCTTCCATCATGTATCAAGTATAATCGGAGTCAATTCCGCATGCACACATACTTACATACGGATCCTATGATACATGATAACGCAGTTATCATCACATTCGCTATCATGTTCGCTATAATGAGGAGGATTATCATGAGTTCCAACGCACTGTTCAATGATGTTGAAATTGTCGCTCACCGTGGCTATGCAGCGGTGCATCCCGAGAATACGATGGCGGCATTCCGCCGTTCCATTCAAATGGGCGCCGATACGTTAGAAATCGACGTACATCATTCGAAAGACGGCATTCCCGTCGTCATCCACGACGATACACTCGATCGAACAACAACGGGCACAGGACGCATCCGGGAGAAGACGGTAGCTGAGCTTCAGCAGGTGGATGCAGGCAAGAAGTTCAACCCAGAGTTCGCTGGATGCGGTGTTCCACTGCTGGAAGAAGTGCTTGAATTATGCGGGGGAAAAGTTGGCCTTCAGCTGGAATTGAAAGAACATAATACAGAAGAGGAACTTCGCGCCATCCTTCATCTATTGAATCAATATGATATGACAGAACGCACGATGTTTATTTCTTTCTACCCAGACAATTTACGTATATTACGCAGCCTAAACAGCGACATTGAGCTTGCGCTCTTGTCAAGCGAGCTTGTTGATCTGAAGGCAGTAGCTGAGCTGGGAAATGCTACACTTCTGATCCAGTTGTCAACAGTCTTGGAGCATCCGCAGCTCGTCGCCGAGACGCAAGCAGCCGGTGTAGGCCTTGGTGTCTGGACCGTTCGCAGACTGGAAGATGCTTATAAGCTCGTCGAAATTGGTGTTCGCAGACTGACCACGGACATTCCATTGTATCGCGAAGCCTAACCCATGAATCATCTAAATATTGAAGCCTATTGAAGTAGGTATTCCGCAATCGAATCTCTATCAGCACACATGCGCAGACCGCTCTGAATACAGAGTAGTCTGCGCTTTTATATTTATGTTGGCTGGTGGATCGGGAATCATTGCTGCCTTCAAGAAACGTATGCTTCGCGGCGATGATACGATCGCTAGTAATAGATTTTTAGAGGAAAGCGAGAACAGATCATAGATCGAGCGACGTCTAGCATACTTGCAGAGCTTCAGCTTTGTCGTAGAAGATCTTGAGTTACCCTACTAGGTTCAAGCTGTTGCAATTACCGACATACTCCATATACATATAGTGGTATCACAAAATTACAAATAAAGGAGGAACATCATGTCACAATCCAACATTCCTAATATTACACCGCTTATATCCGTAACAAGAGATGACGCTCTAAACTTGCTTCTATCCTCAATCGCATTGGAGGAATTAGGCTTAAGCCATATTATTAATGCGGAAGGGGAAAAAATCCAATTTGCTCTCGGCACATTACCGGGCGTAACCTCACCACCAGCTAGTATAAGTGACCTGCTTCTTATCAACGAGAGCGTCCGAGGGACAATCAATGATTTAACGAAAAAAGAATTTTTGCTGCAATCCAAATTAGAAAGTGTATTGGCAGCTCCGTCTTTATTAGGCCCCACCGGGCCTACAGGGCCTACAGGAGGTGCCGCTGGCGCTACTGGCGCTACGGGGGCTACGGGGGCTACGGGGGCCACAGGCGCTGCTGGTGTTACGGGGGCTACTGGGGCAACGGGCGCTGCTGGTGTTACGGGGGCTACTGGGGCAACGGGCGCTGCTGGTGTTACGGGGGCTACTGGGGCAACGGGCGCTGCTGGTGTTACGGGGGCCACAGGACCTCTGATCACTTCCAATTTTGCCGTAATTGATGGTGGTTTTCTTCCGTCGCCGGTCCCATCGGGAGGAACCGTTCCATTTAATATGGCTCCAGTTATTAGTGGGACATTGATCTCTCAGACGCCTCCTTCGCCAGACATCTTGCTTGCAGGCGGACACAGCTATCTGGTCAATTGGGAAGCATCGGAAATAACAATCACATTACCGCAATCTTCATCCATACAATTCATATTGACATTGAACGGCACCGAAATCCAATTCAGCTTTGTTTCAGCCCCTCCGAATTCGCCAGTTGGCATCCATACGTCAGGGACGATGATTGTTACCACTCCACCGGGACCAGATAGCGTGCTGAATCTTGTTAATACTTCTTTGTTTCCAATCAACAACGTAGGAGTAACGTTCACAATCGTAGCGATCACTTAACCTGGATTTTCATCTGTATTTGATATAGATATTTCACTCTTAATAGAAAGAACCGACATGGGGAGCACTAGAAGCTTAGCTAGTGGCTCTCCTCTTTGGATCCGACATTCCTTCAAGGGTTCGAACGCCAGTGGCAAGCCTATTCTCTCCTGAACTCTTGCCAATGTCGGGCCATGAAGCATTCCAGGATAGATGGCGAATCTCCCGTCTTGCGTTTCGAGTGGTTGTATAAGGATGAAATGTTGTTTTGGGATCTCTACACTCCAACCTTGCCTCCATTCAAATGTACCTTCTCCATTCGGAAGCAGCATCGGATAATAAAGTCCGTTGTACTTGTATTCGTGGATTTTATACCAACCTGCGGGCGAAATGCCGATGACGACATCATTTTTATGTGCCCAATCCTCCATGGGAACCATATGCTTAAGACGGGCAAAATCTGTGGGATCCTGAATGGAAGTTTGGATTTCCTTTACGGGCTGAATATCAATGTCGACCGGACAGTAAATGGTCCAGCCCAATTCTTTTGCCATCCGGTACGGCCAACATAGGCCTTTGACGCGCTTCGTTTTAATCCATCTCGAGCTGTCATCAGGCCACCTTTTATCCACTATCTTTTCCTGAGCGGGCAGTATTGCGAAGTCCAACAACTGATTGAACTTTACGCTGGTCATAGACTACTTCCTTTCTTAGAAAAGTCATTCGTGACGAATCTATGCACTCAGTCAAGGATTTATGATAAGCCCCTTTTGTTTTCCGTTCTCCATCACCTATTCCGAAAATAAAAAAGAGAGGGCATTGTACCTATCCCCCTCATTTCCGTCTAACCATACCCCATAATTAACTCGTTTTTAGCCTTGTGCAAAGGAATATTGATCATTCTATTCCCGCTAACACCTGATACCAAACTCCCCGATTGCTGTACAATTTCTCCCTAACCTCATCCCATCCGCCCATATCATCGATATGGAACAAGCCATCTGGGATGGGATAGGCCTTGATGGTCTCTTTAGCAACCTGCTCATTCACAGGACGGAAGCCTGCTTCCGCGAACATTCGCTGCGCCTTCGGCTCACGCAAATAAGCGACGAGCGCTTCCGCAGCTTCCTCAACTTGGTGCTTCCTCGCATATTTTCTCACAACAACAACTGGATTCTCGATTAGAATCGTATGCTTAGGAAGAACCATTTCATAAGGTACGCCTTCACGTTTGCGGGACAGGATCTCATTTTCGTAGGTCACGATTGCATCCCCAACACCATACTCAAATGCCGCCATCGACGCTCTGCCGCTCTTATCCATGGACAGTACATTATGATGGACGCGCATCAGCAGCTGCTTGGCAAAAGGTGGCCCATCCTTCCCTTGCTCAGCTGCCATCTTCAACCCTGCTCCGTATATGGCATTAATATCCCACTGTGCTCCACCTGATGTCTTCGGGTTCGGATATAAGACATTTACCCCTTCACGGGTCAAATCCGTCCAATCCCGAATGCCGAGAGGATTGCCTTTCCGTGCACCTATGACAGCAACAGAACGAGTAACCATTCCCTGATAAGCATCCTGTTGCTTCCAATCTGAGTTAATCAGCTTCGCACGTTCGAGCTTATCTACATCCCCTTCCATGGCGAGAAGGGCTACATCCGCTTCCATCCCGCCGGCTATCGCTCTGGCCTGAGTACCGGAGGCTTCATAAGACTCCTGGAAGACAACCTTCTTGCCCGTCTTCGCCTCCCAATCGGCAGCGAATTGTGGGAGTATGCGCCCTAGCGCGTCCTTCACAACTGAGTAGGCACCGATTACGATGGTCACGGTATCCTTGTCAGAAGCAGAGATCTGCTTTATGGCTATGGCTCTCTCTGTCCCATTTCCGTCTTGATCGGCTGACTTACTGCTACAGCCCGGTAGTACCACAAGGAGTGAGAGTATGATCACCGCCATCATTGCTGTAAGCCTATCTCTGGTCTTAATTCGGCTCAAGGGCGTCCTCCCCCCTCGACCACGATCCGTGTTCAAATATGAACCGGCATCGGGTCTTCTTTTAACGCATTTTCCACTACCCAACTCCGACCCCCCTCGAACACATAGATGCGATGGACAAGCACCTGCACCCAATCCCCCGCCTGCAGCATTGGCTTCTCCAATGAACGATATGTTTTCAATATCATGTCGCCAACTTCAATAGCCACCATCCATTCACTCCCACGAAATTGGAGCGACCTCACGGTGCCGTGTATGCAGGCAGATGCCATTTTCAATTCACCAGGCAAGCCCACCTCAATATATTCAGGGCGAATCAAGGCCTTGAATGCATCTCCGAGTTCTTGAATCGTCTCCCGAACAGCCTGCGGCTCTAGTACAGCTTCTACAGGATCAACTGAATAAGGAATAGCCGTCTGAAGTGACGACGAGAGAGTCTCGAATCCCCGCAGGGAGTCCAGATCCGAAATAATCGTCGATTCTCCAATAAATTCAGCCACGAATGGAGTGTTCGGTGATTGATAAATATCCCACGGTGTCCCTTTTTGCTCCACACTTCCCTGATTAATAATCATGATCTCATCAGCAACTTCAATCGCTTCATCCTGATCATGGGTAACAAAGATGGAGGTAATGCCAACCCGTTCAATCAGTTCCCTCAGCCAGCTTCGCAGCTCCTTGCGAATCTTGGCATCAATTGCAGCGAATGGCTCATCCAACAGCAGCAGCTGTGGCTCAGGGGCCAATGCACGCGCGAAAGCTACACGCTGGCGCTGGCCTCCGGACAGCTGGTGCGGATATCTTCGCTCAATCCCAGACAACCCGGTTAGCTCGAGCAGCTCTGTAACTCGCTCACGGATGCGATCCTTGGGCCATTTCTGAATCGTCAGCCCAAAGGCAATGTTGTCATAGACGGTCATATGCTTGAACAACGCATATTGCTGGAATACGAAGCCGATGCCGCGCTGCTGGGGCGGGATTTCATTGACCCGATTCCCTTGGAATCGAATTTCACCGCTGTCTGGCTGCTCTAGGCCAGCTAGCATGCGCAGTACAGAAGTCTTCCCGCCACCGCTCGGTCCGAGCAAGCCGATAAGCTGACCTGCTTCAATGGAGAAGCTGACGTCGCGCACTGCATGATAGGAACCGAACCATTTGTTGAGCTGATTTACCTCAATATGCATCGTCAATGCACTCCTTTGCGTCCTGCGTGACGCTTCGCCCATTCCATGACGAGCAGCAGGATGATCGAACTGAATACAAGTACTAGGGCCAAGCTGCTGGCCGCCGTAATGTTGAAGTTCTCCACGTCTTGGTATACAAGTGTCGTTGCGGTCTGCGTCTTGTTCATAATATTGCCGGATACGACAAGAATGGCGCCAAATTCACCAAGGGAACGAGCTATGGTTAGAACGACTCCATAGAGCACTCCCCATCGTATAGATGGCCATGTTACCTTCCAGAAGGTAGTCCAATCATAAGCGCCAAGCATCGACGCAGCTTCTTCCTGCTGTGTCCCAATTTCCTGCAGGACGGGCACGACTTCTCGGATAAGCAGCGGGAATGTCACAAATAAGGTGGCAAGCACCATACCCGGGAACGCATATACGATTTGGACGCCCATGTTCGCAAATAACGTCCCCATAATCGTCTGCGGCCCTAACAAGAGTACAATCATAAATCCGCCTATAATCGGGGATACCGCAAAAGGGAGATCGATAATCGCATTGAGTAATCGTCGAACAAAACCATTTAACCAGCCCCCTCTTACAAGGACGATCGATAACCATACACCAAACACAACATTAAGCAGCGTCACAACGCCTACAACAGCTGCTGTAACTCCAAGTGCATGAAGCGACTCAGGCCGAAGCAGGGAGGCGAGGGCTGAACCCCAACCACCTTGGAAAGCTCCCAACAGCATTTGCAATAATGGAGCAATAAGTAATGTAATAAATACAGCGTAAGTCAGAATGATAAGCAGCAACTGCAGCTTAGAGCGTGAGTGTGGGTATGGATCATGTACAGCTGCTGAGGATTGCGAGGCAGTTAGCACTTGATGCGGTTCTTCTGAAGAATTGGGCTGATGATAAGGTGTATGCTTCATGACGATTTCCTCCGGTTCTGTATCCAATGAATCGCCCATAAGACTATGAATGATAAGGTCAACAATAAGACAGAAACGACTGCTGCCGATTGAGGGTGGTCACTTTCAATTTCACCGAAAATGTATACAGATGCAACGAGCGTCTTCCCCGGTATGTTCCCAGCGACGAGCACTACTGCTCCGAATTCAGCCATTGCCCGGGAGAAGGCAAGCATTGCACCACTCACAATGCCTGGCCTCATACGCGGCAGCGTAACACGAGTGAACGTGTACATACGGGACGCGCCAAGCGTATAAGAGGCTTCTTCTTCAGACAAGTCGGCCTCTTCCAGGAGCGGCTGAATTGCCCGAATGACGAAGGGAAAAGTGACGAAGACCATAGCAGCTACAATAGCGGGCTCTGCGAAAACAATTCTCCACCCCATAGATTCTGCCAATCTCCCAACGAAGCTTCCTGGCCCGAGCAGCAGCAGGATCATCAACCCGCCTACCGCGGTGGGCAAAGCAAATGGCAAGTCTACCAAGCTATTCAGCCAAGTTCGCCCGACGAAACGATAGCGGTGGAGCACCCAAGCCGACAATGTTCCGATGACAACGTTGATCGCCGTTGCAATGATCGCCAGACGGAACGTCAGCGCCACTGATTGCCATGCAAGAGGTTCCATGAGACTATCTACAAATGTGCTCCAACCGCCATAGAACGATTGAGCATATATGCCGCCAAGTGGTACCACAACCAGCAAAAATACGTATAGAAGCAGCGTGGTTCGAAACCCCCACAACGCTCCACGATAGCGCAGTACTGCGTTCACCTTCGTCCCTCCATCTACGTAAACTCAACTCTTTATGTCCATTATTCCAACTTCTTTACTTGGTAATGGTTTTCACCACTTTACCAAAAAATAGATGACACCGTCAATACAAAGATTGATTTATAACGCCCAATCTGTAAGTGAACCTTATGCAACTTATTCGAAACCCTTATGATAGGTGATAACCCAATTTCATGTGATATGGACGATGAAGCCGCCGTTTCGATTCGCCAGATGGAAGCACAAAAAAATCCGCCGATTGCATTTCCTGCATCAGACGGACTTTGATTACATGTATTTCCATTTTTTGAATAAGGTGACTTTCTGTTGTTCGACATGCATCTGAATCCAATACCGCATCCCGCTATCTGAATCTTGAAATAGAAAGACTCCACGATCCTGGCCCTTCTCCGAAAGGATTCGAAGTGTTCGTTCATTCGCTTGCAATCGGTCTACAATAAAAGCTCGCGCCTTCATCTGAAGCTCTCCTGCATCGTCACCCTGTACATTCCCCTCTGCAGACTGCCTCAGAATGCCGAGCTTGTATAGCTCTCCCGTCTTCAGATTCACTTCCCCATAGAAACCGCTTATGCCACCCCGCCGCTGCTCCATTCCATTGATCATACCAATAAAGGCAACATGTCCTTCATCCGACTTGGTATCCTCTTGGTTCGGAAAATATTTTGAAAACCCACATATCAGGTTCCATTCCTGATCATTGATCTGAACATCATACAGCTTGTACAGTTCTTCTTTCACAATAAGAAGGACCTTCTCTTTATTAATCGATTTCTCTTTGCCATAATCGGTTACGACTTGATTCACCTTGTCGTATGTATGCTGAACGGCTTGTCCGCATCCTGCCAACAGCCAGCTGATCGCCACGACCGCCAGCAGCAGTGCTGCCTTCTTCATCCTTCATCTACCCCGCTTCATCCCATCGGTATGGTTGGATTCTACCTCTCTATTCCCCATACCTACTACTTTACATGAAGTTTGTAGAATGAGCATCTGAATCTGGTCACAATTCAGCTTACAATATTGTCATCTTCACCGTCTATTGGCAAGAGGAAGGGCGCCCAACACATTGGACACCCTGTCATCGAGCAGGCCATTCAACTGCTCGTCACTTCTCTGCCTTGCAATTGCGCGACTTCCCGCTGAAGGCGGCGAACTTGTTGTTCAAGAATCGTAACACGCTGTTCCAAATTGATCCCTCCTGGAAAAGGAGGAAATGGTTGCGTTGGCGGGAGAGGCGGTGGCGGCGGAAATGGAAATGTCCCCCCTCCACCCACAGGGAATCGAAGCACTTGCCCCACATATACAACATCCGTATTCGTTAATTGATTCGCTTGAATGAGGGAAGACACCGGAACCCCATACCGATTTGAAATCGTGAACAAGGAATCTCCAGGCTGTACTATATACTCAATCATGAAGACACACTCCTATCGAAGTATTGGCATGAGTGTACACCATAAGATGGAGATGTTTTATCCTGATGACCTGTGCATGTAAGTACAAGTCACTGTATTGCTTTAACATAAAAAAGCCCCCTTACGTCTAATTGCCTTTCACACACATGCCGATAACCCGAAGCTGGGCTATCGTCACTATATGTGCAGGAGAACAGAAACGTGAGAAGAGCTTTTTTATATCGATTTATCATTGAAATAAGAATGCAAGTGACTATGCCGTCTGTGCTGACTCCAGCGTTCTGCGGCATAAGAAGCGAACGTGAGCTAGCGCCGCCGGCTTCACCTCATCAAAGGTGACTTGATCTTGAATGTAAAAGGAGATGAATCCATGCATGGCAAGAAAAATGCTTCGTGGGATATTATGTCGTTCCTGCTCGGTATGAATGCTGCTCACGAGCGTCTGTCTCACAATCGTCGAGAACAATTCCAAGCAACGACCTTGTTCTGAGCGGGCATACGCGAGCAATTCTTCATCCCGCGTCATAAACATAATTTCATAGTGGTGCGGCTGCTCGAGACCGAAGCGGATGAATTCTAGCATCACCTGCTCCATCTTGGACAACCCATCGGAAGGAGCCTGAACCATAACACGTTCGAACAGCCGTCCCAAACGCTTGAAATCTTCCTGTACGAGCGCGTAGAACAGTTCCGCTTTGTCTTTGAAATGATAATAAAGCGATCCGTGGCTATACCCTAATTGTTGGCCGATACTTCGCATGGAGATAGCGCGGTATCCTTTCGTGACAAACAAGTGGCGCGCCACTTCCAAGATTCGCTCTCGCGATAGCTCTTGATCCACTGCTTTTCTTGGCATAGAGGTTGTTCTCCTTATTCCCCTTCGATATAGTAAATAGAATCTCCCTTCCGAATAACGGCTTGACCTTGCGTCAAATCCGTAATCCACGCCATAAACCGCTCTGTTTCCGACACAACGGGCAAACACGTCAATGTCACTTTGTCGGTAAATTGCGTTTCTCCCATCCTCGTCTCTCTATTTCGCAATTCATTCTCAAGCTTGCCAAGCCAAGTATAATCGATTTCTACAAAAACCTCTTGATGCAGCACCTTCACAATCGCATCTGCCGCTTCAATCGCTGCAACAGCTCCATCTGTATAGGCCCGAATCAAGCCGCCTGCCCCAAGCAGAATACCCCCGAAATAGCGTGTAACGACAATGGCGGTATTTTTCAGACCTTGATTCTTCATCACTTCCAGAATGGGTTTGCCTGCCGTGCCGCTTGGCTCTCCGTCGTCGGATGCCTTCTGAATCTCATCCCGCTCGCCAATGACGTAGGCGGAACAATTGTGTGTGGCGTTCCAGTGCTGTTTCTTGATTACTTCTATAAAAGCAATCGCTTCTTCCTCGTTGGCAACTGGCTTGCCATAACCGATAAAGCGCGACTTCTTGATGACGATCTCCTTGCTGCCAAATTGGCGCAACGTCTTATATTGTTCTAGCATGAAGATTCACCTTCCGAGATTGCCAAGAAAGCAGCCCCCCATGTTGGAGAACTGCTTTCACGGCTTGTTGCCTATCTAAGCTGTTAACTCTTGCCGCCCGCTTATTCGGACAATCTTGCTTCCAATTCCGCTTTTTGGACTTCGAATCCTGGTTTGCCGAGCAAGGCGAACATATTTTTCTTGTATGCTTCCACACCAGGCTGATCGAACGGATTCACTCCGAGCAGATAGCCACTGATGCCGCATGCTTTTTCAAAGAAGTATACCAAATATCCGAACGAATATGGCGTCATGTCTGGAATCGTCACGACCAAGTTCGGTACATTACCGTCTGTATGTGCCAGCAAAGTGCCTTGGAATGCCTTCTTATTCACGAAGTCGACTGTCTTGCCTGCGAGGAAATTCAAGCCGTCCAAATCATCAGCATCTTCTTCAATCGTGATGTGATGCTTCACTTCTTCTACTTGAATAACCGTCTCGAACAGGTTGCGAGTTCCTTCTTGAATGAACTGCCCCATCGAGTGAAGGTCAGTCGAGAAGTCAACGGAGGATGGATAGATCCCTTTGTTGTCTTTCCCTTCGCTCTCGCCGAACAACTGCTTCCACCATTCCGACACATAGTGAAGGGATGGCTCGTAGTTCACGAGAATTTCTGTTGTCTTGCCCTTACGATACAGCGCATTGCGTGCTGCTGCGTATTGATAGCTGAGGTTCTCTTCGACGTTCGGATTGCTGAACTCTTCCGAAGCATCACGAGCACCTTGCATCATCTCGTCAATATCAATGCCAGCGACTGCGATTGGCAATAGACCAACCGGCGTCAATACGGAGTAGCGGCCGCCTACATCATCTGGAATGATGAATGTCTCGTAGCCTTCTGCCGTTGCCAACGTCTTCAGTGCGCCCTTCTCACGATCCGTAGTAGCAAAGATACGATTCTTCGCTTCTTCCTTGCCATATTTCTTCTCTAGCAAGTCTTTGAAAATACGGAATGCAATTGCTGGCTCCGTTGTTGTACCCGACTTGGAGATAACATTGATTGAGAAGTCCTTGCCTTCAATTAATTGCATCAGATGCGTCATATAAGTCGAGCTGATGTTGTTGCCTGCGAAGTAAATTTCAGGTGTGTTGCGCTTGTCCTTCGGAAGCATGTTGTAGAAGGAATGGCTCAACATTTCAATCGCTGCACGAGCGCCCAAATAGGAGCCGCCAATCCCGATAACAATAAGCACTTCAGAATTCGATTGAATGCGCTTAGCTGCTGCTTGAATGCGCGCAAATTCTTCTTTATCGTAAGCGGAAGGTAGATCAATCCAGCCTAGGTAATCGGAACCTGCTCCTGACTTATTATGTAATTGCTCATGCGCTAAGCGAATGGGCTCTTTAAAATAATCAATTTCATGCTGACTTACGAACGTCAACGCCTTGCTGTAATCAAAGTGCACTTTTTTTGCCATCGTACACCCTCCTCGAGTATTGGTTGACTTTGCCACTTTAACCCACGAAAATCAATATAGTCATAGGATACTGGATTTTGCTCGGAAACACAAGGGAACGCGTTTCATTGAACGAGAATCCACGATAAAATAAATTTATAACATTGCATAAATTTGCATATGAATACGTTCTCACCATCTTTCTCTGCTGATTTGTTTGCTTGATTCCTTGTCTCCGCCACTGACAATTATGGTACACTAACATCATCGAAATCATGCGAATCATTCATAGTGCGAGAGGATGAGAGACAATGAAGGCAGCAGTACTTGGATTAGGCACGATGGGTGCGCCAATGGCAGCCAATCTGCTTAGCAAAGGATTCGAAGTAGCCGTATACAATCGTTCCACAGATAAGACCGTTCCATTAGTTGAGCAAGGTGCGACTGCCGTACATCTACCGCGTGAGGCCGCAGCACAATCCGATGTCGTAATTACCATGGTTAGCGATGATTCCTCCATAGAAGCGATCTATTACGGAGAAGACGGGGTACTCGCAGGTGTTCGCTCCGGTCATATCGTAATAGACTGCAGCACCATATCTCCTTCTCTGGTTCAACAGCTCGCAGCAGTCTGCGCCGAGCGGGGAGCCCAGTTCCTTGATGCTCCTGTAACAGGCAGCAAGCCTGCAGCCGTCGATGGAACACTTGTCTTTATGGTCGGCGGTGAAGAGACAGCCCTGCAACAAGCTATGCCCGTGTTGGAAGCAATGGGACGAATGATCGTTCATATGGGCCCTAATGGCAGCGGCTCCATCACGAAACTGGCCCACAATACAATTGTCGGCATTAACAATGCCGCTCTGGCGGAAGGGTTTGCAATGGTATCCAAGGCAGGCGTGAATCCCGAGGCATTCCTTCAGGTTGTGCGCAACGGCAGTGCAGGCAGTAAGGCTGCTGAACTGAAAGGTGAGAAGATTATTGCAGGCAACTTCGACAATCAATTCTCCCTGCAGTTAATGTTGAAGGACTTGAAGCTCGCTTCCGTGCTTACTGATACGATGCAGTCTCCGACACCTATGCTGGAGGTTGCCAAGAGTTTGTTCCAAATGGGCCAAACCTCAGGCTTTGGGGAAGAGGATTTATGTTCACTTGTGAAAATCTACGAGCAATGGATTGGTCACCCGATCGGACATAGCAAGAACAACGAGTAGGATAAGCCTAATTCTAGATGTTTTATACACCAAGGGAGTGCACGGAATACACCGACACTCCCTTTCATTATTCGTTTCAATTTCGATACTCACGATAAAGCCCAATAAAATTATTCACTAATAAGCTTTTCATCTTCACTACTGCATTTTCTGCATTGTCAGACGGTCTCTTTCTACGAAACCTGCGGACCTTGTATGATAAGCTTTTTTTGTGAAAACAGAGCGTTCACTTGCATAATGAGCTTTTCTCTATGAAGCTGTATATGAGCTATCCGAAGAATTCTGAGCTTGGGAAGCTTGCTTGGATGCTTTGGTATTCCTTACGATTCGAGAGAGCGAAAATACAGCTAATGCAATCCATATCAAGGCGAATGCAAGAAACTGTGGAGTCGTAAATTCTTCCCCGAACACAAACAAGCCAAGCAGCAACATGATCGTAGGTGCAATATATTGCAGGAAGCCTACAAGGGTAAATGATATTCGCTTCGCACCTGTAGCGAATAATAGCAGCGGAATTGCCGTTACAATTCCCGCTCCCATTAGCAGCATGATTATAGACGCTTCTTTATCCCACAGCGGGACCCCATTAGGATTGAAGAAGAAAAGAAATACAAGCGCAAACGGCGTCATGATCAAAGTTTCCACCGTTAACCCTGTCCATGGGCCTACAGATACCTTCTTCTTAATGAGTCCATAACAACTGAATGTTGTCGCGAGCGTCAACGCTGCCCAAGGAAAGCTGCCGTAATATACGGTCAGGCATATAACCCCTGCTGCTGCGATGCCAACTGCTGACCACTCCGTCTTCGTCAACCGCTCCTTCAGGAAAAATGTCGCGAGAAAGACATTAAGCAAAGGGTTGATATAATATCCAAGGCTTGCTTCCACTACATGCGCACTTTCCACAGCAAAAATATAAACGAGCCAGTTGATGCTAATTACAACGGAAGCCACAATGATACTTATAGCTTGTTTCTTATGGGTGAGCAGCTGCTTGATTTCTGCCATAGTGGACTTCCACTTCCCCAGCAATGCCAACAGGACAATCATGAATACTAATGACCAAATAATCCGATGAGCCAATACCTCTGCTGCTGGCACAGAGCCGAGCAGCTTCCAATAGATCGGAAGGAAGCCCCAAATAATATAGGACAGCCCGGCGGCTGCGATACCGGTCGCATAATGATTTTGCTTCTGTTTCACTCGTTTACTCCTCGCCCTATCCTTAATGATTTAATATATAAATTTTATTATATCAGTTCAGACACAATATTAGGATGATATTTACAGATAAAATAGATCACAACACGAACAAGGCCGCTACAACAGGGGACTTCCATCTCTGGTACCCGTTAAGCGGCCTTGTTCATTGCCGAGCCCCCTCGCCTAAATCGGCTAGAGAACGCACTTATTCTTATTTGCACCTAAATAGGAGTGAATCGAATCTTCCCTATCCAGTGATTTGCTTCATTCGTTTCGTGTATTACAGCAATGCCTTTACACGACTCACTACGTTTTCAACGGTGAAGCCGTACTCGCTGATGACACGGTCTCCAGGAGCGGAAGCGCCAAATGTGGAGATACCAATGATGTCGCCTTGGTCTCCTACATAACGTTCCCAACCAAATGGTGAAGCCATCTCGATTGCAAGACGAGCCTTCACATCTGGAAGCAATACGGAGTCTTTATACTCCTTCGATTGCTTCTCGAACAGATCCCAGCTTGGCATGCTGACAACACGTACTTGAATGCCCTCTTCAGCCAATGCTTCTTGAGCGCGAATCGCCAATTGAACTTCAGAGCCTGTCGCAATGATTTGCGCTTGAGGCTTGCCGTCTTTCGCATCGGACACAACATAAGCTCCGCGAGCAACACCTTCGCGGGAAGCTGCTACACCGCCTTCCAAGATAGGCAGGTTCTGACGTGTAAGCACAAGCACGACTGGGTTAGATTGGTTCTGTAATGTGTATGCCCAAGCAGCGGATGTCTCATTCGCATCTGCTGGACGGATTACTGTTACGTTCGGGATGATACGTACAGACGCAAGCTGTTCGATAGGCTCATGAGTAGGGCCGTCTTCCCCAACTGCAATACTGTCATGCGTCAATACATATGTGACTGGTAATCCCATCAATGCAGACAAGCGAACAGCAGGCCGCAGGTAATCCGTAAATACGAAGAACGTACCACCAAACACCTTCACACCACTATGCAATGCCATACCGTTCATTGCAGCCGCCATTGCAAATTCACGCACACCGAAGTAAATGTTGCGGCCGTCGTATTGGCCCGGACGGAACGCAGTCAGATCATTCAGATGTGTCATTGTGGAGCTTTCCAAGTCAGCAGAACCGCCTGTCAGGTTCGGAACGTTCTTCGCAAGACCGTTCAAGGCATTTCCAGATGCGACGCGGGTGGACAATGCTTTGTCTCCTGCCGCATATGCCGGAAGATCCTTATCCCATCCCTCAGGAAGCTGTCCGCTAATTGCAGTTTCGAATTGCTTCGCAAGCTCAGGGTAAGCAGCTTGATAAGCTTGGAACATCTTATTCCACTCTTCGTTCGCCTGAATGCCCTTCTGCTTCACATTTGTATCGAAGTGGTTGTATACCTCTTCAGGTACGAAGAAGTCCTCGTGTCCCCACTTATAGAATTCCTTCGTCAGCTTCGCCTCATCAGCGCCGAGTGGAGAACCGTGTGTACCTCCATGTCCGCCCTTGCCTTGCTTGTTCGGGCTTCCGTATCCGATTACGGTCTTCACTTCGATCAATGTCGGCTTGCTGGAATCCTGCTTCGACTTCTCAACCGCTTGCGCAATTGCAGCAAGATCGTTGCCGTCTTCAACAAGCAGCGTGTTCCAGCCATAAGCCTCGTAGCGCTGACGCACGTTCTCGCTGAAGGACAGACCGGATTCGCCATCCAACGTAATATCGTTCGAATCGTATAATACGACTAATTTACCTAATTTCAAGTGACCTGCAAGCGATGCTGCTTCACTAGCAACACCTTCCATCATATCTCCATCACCACAAATAACAAACGTATGATGATCGACAACGGAATAGCCGTCACGATTATATGTTGCACCCAGTTGTGCTTCTGCCATAGCCATACCTACAGCCATTGCAATCCCTTGTCCGAGTGGACCTGTCGTTGCATCTACACCAGCTGTATGTCCGAACTCCGGATGACCTGGAGTTTTGCTTCCCCATTGGCGGAAATTCTTGATTTCTTCCATAGGAAGGGCATATCCGCTGAGGTGAAGAAGGCTGTACAGCAGCATGGAACCATGTCCAGCGGAAAGAACGAAACGGTCGCGGTTAATCCATGTTGGATTGGTCGGATTGTGCGTCATCGCCTTCGCAAACAGATGGTATCCCATTGGAGCAGCACCCATTGGCATGCCCGGGTGACCGGATTTCGCTTTTTCAATCGCATCAATGGCAAGTGTTCGAATCGCTGCCACCGATAGCGCGTCAATATTCATTTGGTTTGCAGTCATTGCTGATTTCCTCCTTGTCCCTACTCATCACAAGCTGAAAGCTATACAGAACAAATGAAATTGCGTAACTACCAAGCTTGTACGCTGTGCTCTATTTTGCATTCATTGTACCATTACTAGCCCATTCGATGCTACTTTAACGTGTGAAAAGCTATGGATATCAAGATCTAGTATAACCGAACTTCATGCTCAACTTAACAGTGGGATTATATAGTGGTGTTCAATCCCTAACCAGAGCAATTAAATAAAGCTGTTCCAGCCGCAGATTCAACTGCAAGCCGGAGACAGCCAGTATACCATCATTTTAATTAAACACAACCGTTTTGTTCTGATAAACGAGGATTCGATCCTCAATATGCCAATGCACAGCACGAGCAAGGACGACACGCTCAATCGTTCTGCCGATACGCTTCAGTTCATCCACATCCGCACGATGCGTTACGCGCTGAACGTCTTGTTCGATGATCGGCCCGCCATCAAGCTCCTCCGTTACATAATGGCCTGTTGCTCCAATCAGCTTCACGCCGCGGGTGTAAGCCTGTTGATACGGCTTGCCGCCAACAAATGCCGGTAGGAACGAATGATGAATATTAATAATTCGATTCGGATATTTCTCAATAAACTTCGGCGAAATAATTTGCATATAGCGTGCTAATACGATCAGGTCAGCCTTGCCTTCAACTGCTTCAAGCTGTTGGCGTTCAGCCTCTGGCTTGTTGCCTGATGTTACTGGAATATGAACATACGGAATTCCGAAGGACTCTACATATTCACGCATATCCGGGTGATTGCTCACCACCATCGCGATTTCAGCATCGAGATCGCCTGCTTGCCATTGCCACAGCAACTCAACTAGACAATGATCCTCTTTCGAGACAAAGATGGCAATTCGCTTCTTCTTGCTCACGCAAGAAATTCTCCACTGCATCTTGAATTCCGAAGCAATAGACTCGAATTCAGCCTGCAATTGAGGCAGCTTATCATCAAGCTGCTCCATATCGAATTCAATGCGCATGAAGAACATGCCGCCCTCTGGATCCATTGTATATTGATCGGACTGGACAATATTCGCTCCATGTTCATATAGAAATTTAGATACAGCAGAGACGATCCCAGCTCGGTCTGGGCAAGAAATTAACATCCGTGCGCGATTGCGGGCTTGTTCCCCAGCCTGCTGAAGGGCATGAACCATCGTGTGTTGGTGCGTCATCTTTGTTTCTCCTCCATGAATTAGCGTTGCTTTCTGCAAATCTTACATAGATTCCCCATCATGATTTTTCTACTGCATCCCATGCTATCTTCATGCTTCACTCGTTCCTAAATTACCCGTACAGCCTACTTGTATCCTTCGGATGCTCTGCTTCTGCTGCGACTTAATCTCACACACAAGCTATAGCAGCTTATTTCCAGGCAGCTTGTCCAGCCAAGCAAACAGTCAGACGCTGATTAATCTCTTCCTCATTCAATTCAGGGAACAGGTTGGCTTCAGCAACCATATCATAGAGACGTTCCATCGGCTCGCGCGGATCTGCCTTTCTTGCTTTTGCATCCTTCTTGATAACATCCCATGTCGTCAATACGTAATCACGAGGGGATACATCCTGCTCTTTGAAGAAATGCTCAAGGCGCTCCACATCAGGGATAAAGCTTGCACCGAAACGCTTGTCTACATCACCGCGTAGAAGGGCGATTTCCGCTTCATACATCGGACGCTGCTTCTTCGCGTCCTTCCCGATCCACGGTGTCTCCAGAATAAATGGACGGCCAGCAAGCCCCTCATGATGCACGAGACGTTGAATCGCTTCAAAACCAAGCATTCCTGCACCGATTGGTGCGTGGCGGTCTTTACCGGCTCCAAGTGGATTTTTGCTATCATTAATATGAACAACGGCGATACGATTCAGTCCAACAGTACGATCGAAATGCTCCAATACACCATCAAGATCATTGACGAGATCGTAACCCGCATCATGAGTATGGCATGTGTCAAAACATACAGTTAGGCGATGATTATCCTCAACCTTCTCAATAATCGAGGCAATTTCCTCGAAGCTCCGGCCAACCTCTGTCCCTTTGCCAGCCATCGTTTCCAGAGCGATATTGACATCTGTATCTTTCGTATTGCTCAGTACCTCGTTCAATCCCTCTGCAATCCGGTTGATGCCGAACTCAGCATCTTTGTCGGTATAAGCACCTGGGTGAAGAACGATATTTTTCACACCGATGCAGTCTGTGCGGCGAATTTCTTCCTGGAGGAAATTAACGGCCAACTCAAACGTATCCGGCTTGTACGATCCAAGGTTAATAATATACGGCGCATGCACCACAATTTCACCGATGCCGTGCTTCTCCATCAGTTCCTTGCCCTCTTCAATATATAGCGATTCAATCGGCTTACGACGCGTATTCTGCGGCGCCCCAGTATATATCATGAATGAGCTTGACCCGTAAGACAAAGCTTCCTTTGTAGCAGTCAACAGCCCTTTATCGGAAAACGAAACATGTGATCCAATTTTCAACATGTAATTGCTCCTTTCAAAATCATTTCCCCTTATTCTACAAGGATTATCGAAATAAATCTAGGAATGGGGTATAATTCGATGTAAGCATCTTAGTAAAAAGTACCAAAATACATGAGGTGAGAAATTATGCTTAGCTCGTCCACCCTTTTTCCAATGGCTGTCGATGGCCCAGGCCGTTGGTTTATGAATTCCATCGCATTTTGGACATTCGTCCTCTTAGGCTTCATGGCGATTGGAGGCTACTTCATGTTCCGCAAGTTTATGAAAGTACTCCCCATGAATGACGGGAAATCGAAGCTCGATTGGCAAAATTACTGGGTTGAGCAAAGCCGAAGCCTATGGACTGATGACTCCAAGGCATTTCTAGAAAAGCTTGTTGAGCCAGTTCCAACCCCCTTCCGTGATATTGCACGTCATTCGATTGCAGCCAAGATCGGACAGGTGGCCTGTGAGAGTGGTGCGGCAGAAGTAACGCAAAATCATTGCATTCAAGGCTACATCATGGCCACACCCAAGCGAGACTATCGAAGCCTCGTTAAATTTCTCGACAATAATGGAATCGATTATACGCCATATAAGCATTTGCTTAACAAATAATTCATGACTTTTCCCATCAGCAGAAATGGATGCGCCTACATAAAAATCATGATCGAGTACAATCACATCTTAGTTCTATCCATTCCATTAACGTGTTAGGAGGGATAAGACGTGAAAGTGATGATTTGCGGCGGGACTGGATTAATCGGCAGAGCCCTGGTTGACTTCTGGCTTCAAGAAGGACACGAGCTCATCGTCGTTACCCGCTCCCCAGCGAAGTTACATGCCTATAAGGGACGAAGTTCCATTCACGCTATTAGCTGGTCGGAGCTTGCCCATTGCCCAGAGAATTGCCATAACGTGGATGCCGTTGTAAATCTGGCGGGCGAGACGATTAATCAGCGGTGGACAAATATCGCAAAGAATCGTATTCTCTCGTCACGGATCGTTCCTGCAAGAAGAATTGCGGGATGGGCAGGCAAGCTGTCACGCAAGTTGCCCCTCTATATTAGCGCCTCAGGCATCTCCATTTATGGGCCTTCCGAGACAGGGACATTCGATGAGATGAGCAATGCGGGTGGAGATGACTTCTTGACCGATGTCATCTACCAATGGGAAGATGCAGCAGATCATGTTCCAGCCGCACGCTGCGTCAAGTTGCGGATTGCGCCAGTGCTCGCCAATGAAGGCGGGGCATATCCAACGATGAAGCTGCCGTATTTACTGGGCGTTGGAGGACGAATAGGCTCCGGGAAGCAGCCTTTATCTTGGATACATATTGCGGACATGGTTCGGCTGATTGATTTTGTCCTGCAAGACTCGATTGAGGGAGTCGTCAACGCCTCTTCCCCCGAATCCGTAACGAACGACGACTTCGGCAGAACGCTTGCGCGAGTATATCATCGCCGCCATTGGATGCCCGTTCCTGCTATAGCCTTCAAATTTCTATTCGGGGAAATGTCCTCACTATTGCTGGAAGGACAGCGTGTCTATCCCGCTAAAGCTCTGGAGCATGGCTTCACCTTCCATTATGGAACGCTGGAGAAGGCGCTAACCGAGCTGCGTAATTCGGGGAGAAATCGCACTACATCCCGATGATCAGAAAGCATCTGATTATCATTTCGAATGGGAGTGCGACTGTACTTACATGAAACGTAAAGTTGTAGATGTAAATGTCAGATCTATCTGATGTATATATTAGAATTCTCCACATGATTGATCTTAGTTACTCAGCAAGAACGGCATGACATAACAAAGAGGGTCAGACACACTATCTGACCCTTCTAACCAGCTCGGAATATATACTGCGAACGAGCAACTGCGAGCTTGTCCCCATCCTTCAACGGATAGAGCTTGTAGGGAATCAACAGTTCACCCTGCAGCTCCGTTCCATTTCTCGATCCCAAATCCCGAAGCTCTAAGTTGCCCTCTGACGTGCGAATCAATTCACAATGGTGCTTGGATACCCCCATGCTATCATTTCGATGACTCACCCCTTGCTCAGCACGCCCTATTATGAATGGAAATCCACGGAGTGGATGAGTTCCTACCACAGTTATTCCCGCTTCATCGAGCTGCTGCAGATATGGTTCCTGCTGCGAACCTTCCCCTTGCTCTTCCATTTCTCCAAGCATTACCGTTGCATCAATGCTCGAAGGGTTTAGCATTACCGTATGTTCGGTTAAAGCAGCATAATAGCGATCAGCCGTTGACATATTCGGAGCTTGATTCATCCCATCACCTGACCGTGATCGCAGCTCATTGTTGAAGGATTGTAGCCCCAATTGAGAAGTACTAGCCGGCATGCCAATTCCCTGTTGCTGCCCTATTCCCGCGATATCGGAACTTGAGACTGCTGCATGAGGGGCTATTTGCCCATTCATATATCGTCCGGATGACTCCCTAGCCCATGTCGGGGAAGAGGAAACGAATTCCTTATGCTGCTGGCCCCCTTTTGCATGATTGCTGTGTGCATCCCTTGCATCTGCAGCATGGGGGAGATGAGACAACTCCATAGACAAAAAGTCGGGAAGCCTATTCGGATTATTCCACCCATGGCTGGAGCTTGGTTGGAAATCCTGTTCATCAGCACTAACTCGGCTGTCCTTCTTCCGAGAGAATCGTTTGCTCCACCACATGCTGGGAATCCCCGTTAAATACATCGCTCCCAGTGCTATGATAGCAATGTTCCAAATGACAGTGTAAGTGAATACCTCCGATGTAGGTTGAGACATATATCCGAACTTCCAGCCTAATCCGGCTGCTGCAATTACGACAACCGAGGTTACCAAGGTATACTTCTTGGGTATCGGTGTTATTGCTTCGTTAGCCGTATCTGTGCCCGAATGGGTGCTATGCTCTCGATCATATCCACCCATGGCAGGATTCGAAATTGATGCAGCAGATGTAACAGGTATTTGCTCTTGCCCATCTGCAAAAGGCTTCGCCGTCGAATTCCAACTGTTCTTCCCCTGCTCATTGTGCAAGCCAGCTTGTCCATAAGCAACCTGCTGCTTAGGTTCACGCTCATCCCTTTCACCGCTCCCCGGGAAAAACTGCCCTCGTCCAGATTGATTGGGGTTCGCAGAAGTGCCGCCTGCTGTGCCCACAATTAAGGATTGCAGCAAGCCTCGTACATCTGCAAGAGTCGTCCCCTCCTGTGACAACAACTGGACAAGACACTGAAAGCCGTCACCATCCCAATGGCTCACATGGGAGGAGAGCAGAATACCTAATCGCTTCAATCCCTCTAGCCCCGCTTGGGGGTGCAAAGGCTCTTCTGTTGGAATGTACGCTGTATAAAGGCCGCTATTCCAGGAGTGCCCATCTACATAAATAAAACGCTCATGAAGCAGAATCTGATTCGGATGCAGCATATATGCACGGCATCCTTCCAACACATTGACCAGTTGGATCATCCATTCAAAATATTGAATTGCAGTAATCTGTAATGAACGCAGAACCTGCTCCAGCATTTTTTTACCACTAACATCGTACAAAAACGTGACCTCAAAATCGATTTCCCTAATTTCTATTGGAAGCAAATGAGGAACTTCGTTAAACCGCAGCATATTCACTTGATAGGTATCCAAGTCATTGGAATGAACCGCTGGTTCTCTCGTAAGGAGCATCCTCATCTTACCCTCGTGGATGAAATCCGACCGGTAACCATACATCGCTCCTCATCACCCCCTATATGCATAATTGAGTCCAATAAACGGTTGCCGCTGCAGGCAGTACCGCCCACATAAATGGAAAGGTCGCTTGGTTCAAGGTTAGCTGTTTCAAGGGTGTTACGGAGCGAAGCCAAAAAAATTGAATGATTGCGATCCCGATGCGACTCCACCTTCCCCCATGCCCGAACAGCATAATCCCTGCTGCAATCAGTCCCCCATAGATAATGGCATAGATAAACGTCTCCCATGCAAAATTAGCTCCCATGCTGGCGCCAATCGCTGCAAACAACTTCACATCCCCTGCCCCGACCGCACGCAGCAAGAATAGAACAAGCATGATCCCAAACCCACAGCCCGCTCCGAATAGACTGAACAGCAAACCGTCCCATCCACTTACAGCGCAATATCCAGTTAGAGCAGCAAGTACTATTGAGACCGTTAAATAATTTGGTATTTTACGAGTACGCAAATCCGTGGTGAACGCAGCCACTAGCAATATCCCACATAGCCAACTCGACCACATCATTTGGCAGCCCCCTTCTCCCATGCGGTATGACTCCAGATCACTTTACGATAAATTGCCTTTCCGCACTTCTTCCGTCTCCCGTATTCATAACTAATCTCCACGTACCTGAGGTTGTATTGCCTGAGACATGCCATAGCCAGCTTATATTCCCATCGGCATCCGCTTCTGCCCAACCGATGTGCCTCGCTTGGCTCTTGCCGCTCTTATAGAAGATTACGAGTTCGACTTTTTCATGCGGCTTAGCCTTCGCTGTTAACTTGGCCTTGCGGCCTGGCAATAGCGGTTCCGGTTCCAAACTAACAAAAGCGGGTGGCGCACCTTTCTCTTCCGTGCCTGACTCTCTATTGGCTGAACCGGGCTGCGGACCATCCCCAATCCAAACTCTCTCAGATGCTCTTGCAGCGATCGTGATCGTCTTATATAAGAACGGCACACGCATCGGCAGATCATATTCCACTTCAATTGCGATATATGGGTCTTCCTTCTCCACAATATCCGGCAGCTTCACATGTGTGATCCGGATCCGATCTTCTCTAAGTGTCCCTTGAATCCCGTAACGGACGAACAAAGGCTTTATCAAGGCTTCTCCGACTCGCGCTTGGCCCCATTCCCCCGCCGCTTCCGCTCGCTTCTCCGCCCAGTCCACCACATGATCGGATGCCCATTGATTCAATGGAGGTGGCAAAGCATTGCTGAATCGCTCGGCGAAATGACGTGCTGTCATTTTCAGAGCGATTGCCGGCGGCTTGCGGAGCCAAGGACTGTTGTTGTCCCCTGCTTCCGCTCCAACCTTCTTCGTCATCAGTTCGATGGGATACATATGAGCGGCAATCTGCTTCACCGTATTCGTCGCAGCAGACTGCAAGGATGTCGTAATGACAGAAGCGTAAATCATATATACAAAAAACAAAAACAAAAGCAGCACCATAGGCAGCATTAGCGCAGCTTCGACTGTGATGCTGGCTCTACCGTCCCCCATATAGCGACGGAGCCAATTGCCGCATCGTATGAACCAGCCCCTTGCCCGAGCTAGTAACTTGCCACTAGTAGGAGAACACGGATGTCTTTGTTGCATTGTATCTTCCATTCTCCACTTCACCGCCCAATATGCCGGTTTGTCCAATCCACTTCATGACCCCGGGCAGAAACCACAACGGTGTGCTTATTCGCAGCTCCGTCTCGCCATAGGTACCCCTTGTCGTCGGGTCAATACCTGTATTTTGATGAATGAGTGCGAGCATTCGCTTCAACATTCCTTCCCGACTGCCATGGACGAGCATAAATAATCGCAAGTGATCCGAGTAAGACAATGTGACGGAAGGCAAGTATTTCGAAATTGGCACTTTGTCTTGCGTAGCAAGAAGAATCAAATCCTGAACTGCCTGTTCAATCCCATAAATAATAGCTGCTACTAATATAAGCAGCGGATGTCTCAAGTTCGCACATTCGATAAAGCCCTCCATTGTACGAATGGCAAGCCGCATAGCAAAGATCTCCCCCAGCGCTGCAGCCACATTGCCTGCTGGATTATGAAGACCATACAATAGGTACTCCACTTCTTGATTATGTATGGATAAGGACTTTATCAGTTCTTCCGCAGACTGCTCTGAAGTAAGTATCGATTTCAATTTCGTAGGGTCATAGGTGTTGAAATAGAGAAACGCATACTCATCACGGTATAAACGATCTCTTAACATGCTAAATCCGTTAGCAATGCTATCATAGATAGAGGTAACAGCGTCCATAGACTCCTTCCCCTCTTCTACCGCATCGTCACGTTCTTGGTCAACTGCCGACTCCTCACTTGATTCATGTTCATTAAATGCAGCGATTGCATTAGCCTTCTCTTTCACTTCTTGAAACAGCTGTTCATGCTCCTTCAATTGATCATTCAGCTTCTTCAATGAGGACAATAAGTCTGCCGCTTTCCCGAGCTTTCTATTCGCTTCCTTCTCTTTCTGCTTGCGTTCCTTCTCTGTAGATCGGCCCTGTTCAAATCGCTGTTCTCTAGCATCTATCACATTCGAGCTGCCAATATAATCTTTTGCATATTGCTCCCACTGCCTCCACAGACTGAGGATCGAAGTTTTCAAGTTATAAGCGGATATGCTTCTCCCGACGATTTGACTGACCATCGATTGAAAACGGTTTACTGCATCATTTACTTGTTCCATACTCCGATGCTGTTCTTCCATTTCCTGCTTCCATTCGGTAAGGAAGTCGTCTGGCAGCACTAGGTCATCAGCAGCTTCATTAATACGCTTAATCGAATCTGACATCTGGTCCGATTCATCCATTGTCCCTTCACTCTGCTCGCTAGATTGTCCAACTCGGTCATAACCGTTATAGTTCGAGCTTGCGCGTACCTCTTGAATGACACGCTTCATGTCCTCATTATATTGACGGGCTTTCTCTATATGCGACAGAGCTGTGTTCAATCCGATGCGATGTTGATCCAGCAAACTAGATGTTGTAGATGTCAGCCTACGCGATATATCCCATGAATCGGATTCATAGTCATCCGTTTCATTCTCATACTGCTTGTCCTCATCCTTACCGCGATTCGAATCCAGACGAATCTTATGTACATAGTCTGCATATTGAGCTCCCACATCCGCTGCACTTCCAATTGAACCAAGCGAGCTGTCGCGCATAATATCACTTTCTCCCGTTGCAATCCGACTAGAAAGATCAGAACGCGCCGCATAATTGCGAAGCGACTTCTGGAGCTTGAGGGCAGAGGCTATTTCCTTATCGCGCTTATCAACTAGCTTCTGCAGCTTGGATAACAGTTCTGTCGTCTGCGCTGCCTCCTTCATCACTTTGGACATCGGCTTCAACTTGCTGGACAAATCGAAGGCAAATTGAACAGGAGCTTTATACTTCATCTCCTCTAAGATTTGCCGCTCGAGTTCGTCATATCGACCAAGTTCCCTAGTGATCGAGGTAGTATGACTATCAAGCAGCACAGGCACCCAGGGAAAGACCCCCGTCGCCTTAAGCTCAGCCTGATCCCGCATCACTTCATCCATTATGAAAGCAGGATCGCTCTTCCCATAAGCAAACAATTGATACCGCTGCTGCAGTGCCGGTTCATAGGCGGACATGACGGAGCGAATTCCAGTCTGAGCGAGTACCTCTGCCCTCCATTCAGCAGCAGCAATTCGTGCGTAGTCAATCAGTACACTTGTAAATAAAAAGATTGCAGCTACTATGAAAATGAGCAGGACGGACACGGAACCTCGAATTTCTTTCCACAAATTCCGCCGTATTCGGGCATTACTCTCGTCCCCCATCATTTCCAGCACCTCCGCATGTATGAGACATCGCTACATCATTGGCTTTGCTATTTCGCCGCACGCTTGATTGTATCTGCAGCTTGTTCATTCGATATCCCCTTCTTATTCCATTGAGCCAGCTTCGTTGACATGTACCTCGCAAATTCTACGGAACGAATAAATTCTACAGGCTCTACGACTGCAGCAGATGCTCCTCCTTCTCCAGATACACGTCGTCTAGTTAAACGTTCGAATGCCGTTTGATACAATGGCCGTTCGAGTGAGACGGTCACCTTCCGCTCAATTGCAATATTGTCGAATTTCATCTCTCCATGGAATATCGGAGGCAGCAGTCTTCCTGCCCGTATCAGCTTCTTCTCCGGCAGAGACTCAGAGTCACTACTGACCGGCAGTGATACTTCGTTGGTCACACTGCCTGTCACAAAACCAAGCAAACGATCCAGCATATAATCATCCAGCATCCGCCAGTACAGACCATCATGTTTTCCTACAGGGTAAGATCCCCTGGTTGCATCTTTATAGCTGTTGTCCCAGAACGCCGCCCCCCGTTCCGCCGCTAACGTAGCAGCATGTGATGACATAACATGCTGGAACATTAACATGGCGAAGAAGAGCATTGCTAAGCAGCAATAGAAAACAACCGGAAAGATTATACTCGCTTCAACGGTGTAGGCCCCATCTTCGGAGGCAAGCCGTTTCCACCATTTACGTAGCTTTTTATGCAGCTTGTAACCCTCCTCTATTACCTCCAATTATTACTTACAATTACTATTTAAAAATTTCATCCGTCTGTTTATCTACTTTCGTGAACAGCCTTGTCAGAAATCCTTTGATTTGCTCCCTAAAAGCAATCGCTAAAACTACAATAACTGCAATGATAATGACCAGTTCCACCATGCCAAGCCCATCTTCTTCCGTCCATAACCGTTTCCAAAGTGAATTCATATCTTGATCCTCCTTCAATTGAATTACATCATAAGTGAAATTGCTTATTCCTCACCCTTGCATCATTAACAATGCAGGAGCTCCTACGACAACTAGTACAACGAGGAACATGAGCATCATCGGAAACACCAGCTTGGTAGATACCTCTTCGCCTCGCTTGCGAGCCACCGCCTTGCGCTTATCCCACAGCTGTCGGCTCAAATCCGCCATCGCAAGCACAAATGTCTCTCCTCCACGCCGCTGATTAATCAGCACCGTCGTGACGAACATCGAAACTTCCTGCATCGTGCAGCGCTTCGCCAGCAGCTCCATGGCCTGAGCAAAAGAATAACCATTCTGTACATCTGACATCATTCGGAATAGCTCGATGTATAATGGGTGCTCGTTCTCCGACTTCTTCCGCTCAATGCAAGTTGCAAGAGCCTTGGGAACTGTCTCTCCCGCTTGTACGAGCAGATTCAGCTTATTAATCAATTCGGGGAGTTCCAGCTGAATATCCTGACGTCTGCGTTCCGCCTTACCGACAACCTCCTTCCCGCGTACTAGCGGCAGAACGATACCGAGCAGCATTCCTCCAGCCATGTTGGCGAAACTTCCGTCCGTCACAGCAGGGAGAATACATCCAGCTACGACGCCCGCAAATACATACAATCCCATCTCCGCCAGAAGTGCGCGATACATCGTATGGGACAGGGCTGGACCGTGCATTTGCATAAGCGACTGCCTCAACTGAACCAGTGCAGGATGCGTATCAAGCGTTGGTTGTAATCGTTCCAGCCACATCATAGGTGCTGGAAGCCATTTCGCTGTCTTTACTTCCGACTGGATCGAGGCAAGTAATTCCGTATAGCGGGCCTTTCCTACATGATTCATCACAGCATAAATCCCTATTACAAGCAGGCATGCCAATCCCCACATCCATGAGGGCAGCATCTACCAACCTCCTCCCTGCTATAATGCATAAACGATATTACTACACTCTAATATCCATTAATTTGCGAATTAGCAAGATCCCAATGGACAACACAATCAATGCAGCTGTTGCAATCACTCTGCCGACTCCTTCATATAACGGCGTCATAAAATCAGGCGAGGTCATATTGAGAAAAGCTAGAAACAAAAATGGAGCAGCCATCATCGCTTTCATCTCCAGCTTCTTCTGTGCGACTAATACTTCTATCTCCTGCATAATATCCATCTTCTCTCCAATAACGGAGGAAGTTCTGCGCACCACTTCAATGAAATCCCCGCCTGTCCGCTTGCAAGTAACAAATACATCTGCAAAATTCGCGATATCGTCCTGCTGTGCCCGCTCACTGAAGTCCATCATGGCTCGTTCCACTGGCTCGCCATTCTCCATTCGCAACGACAAAATACGAAGCTCCCGAATCATATCCACATCAGTGCCGGGATAGAGCAGCCTCAAATCCTGTGCAGCCTCACGGAAAGCATTCTCCATTGATCGCCCTGCACCTAGTGCAGAAGACAAAGAATACAAGGTCTGCTTGAACTGCTGGGTCAATTGTGACCGCTTTCGTTCCAGCAGTGTCCGCTGCCGAATCTGGGTAAATCGAACCCCAATGACTGACAGCAGGATCATCCCGATCCAATGCTGGTAGAACAGATATCCGATTCCAGCCATTACAGAACATCCAACAAAGATCGCCAGTAGCTGCTCCTTGCGGTTCAAATGATATACATCGTAGCGAGGCAGTCCAGCTTCAGTCTTGATCTTCGATCCCTTCATCGTCCGCGCCCCCTTCTGCTTGAGGCAGAGTCAGCCCCGCCATTCGCAGTTTGTCCACATGCTGCAGCGTATCGCGCTTAACAAGGCCTCCTAGAATTTTGCCGCCTTCCTGCCCGTGTTCCACGAATTGATACAGGCTCGACAGCTTCACTTCACCTTCTGCAAATCCAATTACTTCTGCAATCTCCTGCACTTTGCGGGATCCATCTCGCATCCTTGCCAAATGAACAATGACATCAATTGCGGAGGCAATCTGCTGTCTAACGACGACAACCGGCAGCGAAGCCCCACTCAATACCATCGTTTCCAAGCGACTCACCATATCTTTGGGCCCATTGGAATGACCCGTAGATAAAGAACCATCATGGCCCGTATTCATTGCCTGAAGCATATCCAAAGCCTCAGCACCGCGCACCTCTCCCATTATAATGCGGTTTGGCCGCATCCGAAGCGAAGCTCGAATAAGGTCACGCATGGCTATGGCTCCCTTTCCTTCCGAATTCGCATTGCGCGTTTCCAATGACACCAGATTCGGCACTGAATGAATTTGCAGCTCTGCTGCATCCTCAATTGTAATCACCCGTTCATCAGATGGAATGAACTGAGACAAAGCGTTCAAGAACGTCGTCTTGCCCGATCCAGTTCCACCACTGATGAACAAATTGTACTTCGCCCTTACCAGCGTCTGCAGAATTTGTGCCGCCTCTTCACTCATCGCGCCGTATCGTATGAGATCCTCCATATGAAGCGGCTTAGAAGGAAACTTCCGAATCGTTACCGTGGGTCCCTTAAGCGCAATTGGGGGCAGAACAACATGAACCCTTGATCCATCTCGCAATCTCGCATCGACGATTGGTGAAGACTCATTCACCGTACGATTTACTTGAGAGACGATCGCCTGAATAATGTCCTCCAGCTTCTCCTCGCTTTCGAAGGTATGATTTAATTTCTCCATATGTCCTTGACGTTCAACGAACAATTCCCGATGACTGTTCACCATAATCTCCGTAATTTCGGGATCATCAACGAGCGGCTGAAGCGCATCAAGACCACGGAAAGAATAAAAAACTCTGCGTACTACCATTCGAAGATCTGCCGAGGTCAATTTCATCGCCTTCGAAAACGCAAACAACGCTTGTTCGATCCTCTCTGTTAATGCTTCATCAGATAACGGTTCCCCCCATTCCATACTCTCGCGCACCTGCTGCCGAATTGTAAGATACAATTCATCAAGCGACATCAGATTAGACTCTGTCCCAGAAGGCTTCAGCTGGAACTGGTACCCCTCGTCCCCATGTACCATCGACTCACCCCTTACCGCGCTCCGCTGAATAATCCCAACTCTGAACCTGCCCATTCCTCCAAGGTTGAGCGGAATACACTCGATTGAAGCCATTGATCAAATCGATAAATTTGCTTCCAGGCCGGTATGTAAGGCAGATATCCTGAGATCGGAGCATCACGCTGCTGCCATGAATTGAGCATCGTCCCCATATAACGATTCACACCCATCCGAATGAGCTTGCTTCGATGACGCACAACAGACTCTTCCGCAAGCGCCCACTGCTGCAGCAACAGCTTCGTCTTCTGTATATAGGCCATATCATCTAGGAGCAGCCACATTACCTGATCTGCCACATCCCATACCGCTTCGAATGGAGAGTGAAAATGCGCGCCCTCCACAATAATCAAGTCGTACTGCCCGCTGCTCCGAAGCGTATTCAACAATAATCGCAGCATACTGGCATCCATCCACTTCCATTCCTCTGCTAACTGCTTCGGATGGAGCATTCGCGCTCCTATTGCAGGAACACTCAGCATATATGGATCTAAGGACAGCAGCTCACTCCCCGGCCCTCCCTGAGCCTTCTTCAAGTAGTAAAATAATTGTGCTAAGTTGCTCTGATTTTCGTTCTGTTCGATCGCTTCTTGTAGCAGCAAACTGTATTCTTGGATCGGATCTACATTCAGAAGGAAGGGTCGAAGACCTGATTGAGCAGCCGCAGCTGATAAATGAAATGCCGTTGTTGACTTCCCTGCTCCGCCTGAGGTTGAAGTAATGCCAACGATACGGCACGCTGTGTTGCTCCGCTTGTCCCCTTCGGAGGCATTTTCCGATTCACAATATTTAATGATGGATTGGAACAGTTGCGGAATGGGCTGATATGGATTCTCTATCCTACAAGGGAAGTCGGCCTCTGTCAGTTGTTCAGACTTCTCTGCGGATAATGCGATCACGATTATTCCTCTTACATCAGACGAAGAGAGTGTCCCAAGCAGCTCAGGTGCCGCGACTAGAACATGTATGCCTGGCTTCAAACGCAAATAGTGACCAAGCGTATCCGCCTGAGTAAATACACGAAGGTGAAGCTTCTCAGCATAGGTCGATTGCTTCCAATAATCCGTGTATCCGTCTAAAATGCGCTTCTGCGGATGTGCCACTACAATATCCCATCTGTTAATCCCACTCCCCCCTTTTCTACTTCACGGATTAGAACGCCCCGCAATTCAATATGGACATAAAAAAACACCGCCATTAAACGGGCATCAATATTGATGCTTCGTTTCATGACGGTGCTTCCGTACATTATTGTGTGAAGTTATTTCAACAATATCATAATTCCATCCAATTTTCAACATATTTTTCCTAAATCAATCGTTACACCCAATCTCCGGATCATTGTCAAATATGTCGATCCAAGTCCTCTCCATCCTAGACATAAGTCTAGGACGTGAACAGACCGAAGTCCGTTACCAAATGTTCCTTAATCAGGTAACATGAAGCATGTCTTGTTTGCATAGTTCCCACTTGTAATTACACTACTATTTGAAAGGAAGACGAACAATGAGATACACCAAATTTGCATGTATTCTCTTATCCACAGCAAGTATAAGTTTGGCAGGGTGTGCTTCGGATCATACAACCACAGCTGCATCGAATACAAGCGTCACAGAAGTATCTTCTTCAGCTATATCTGAAAAAGGTTCAACTGCACTGAGCAAAGTATCAACTAGCAATCCAAAGAAAAAACAATTTGATGTTAACCAAATACATACGATCCGTATTCTAAGTACAGCTGCCCACATTACCGTCATCGGAGATCATCAATTAAGTCAAGCACAATATGAGCTTATAGATGGAACATCCAGGTCAATGGAGACAGATGTGAGCGGCACAATAAACGATAATACGCTGACGATTAAATTACATTCTAAACAAAAAAGTTTCATAAATACAGATTCTCCGCCATCACTAATTGTCCGAGTTCCAGTCAAGGATTACGACACTTTAGAGATTAACAATGACTTCGGAAAACTCTCACTTGAATCCGAGTCTGGGCTGTATCCTAGCCATCTAGTTGTCAACGGCAGTGCGAGCGATATTTCATCCTCCAATATATTGGGAATGGAGAGCACTAAGCTTCATACTGAGTTTGGCAAAATAACATTTGATTTGCCGGAGAAGCTGGAGTCACTGGCTGTAGAGCTGTCCACTAATATGGGAAGTATCACTAATAATGTCGAGTTGGACGGGGCAAGTACATCCAATATGATCGTATCGAAGAAAGTTAAAGGCCATATTGGGGCAGCCAATACGAAGAGCCCATCTTTATTGATTTCTACTCAGGTAGGCGAGATCGAATTAAATCGTTAAATCAGAAAATTAAGAAAAATAGCTGCTGCCATTCTGCTATACAGATGCTTTGAAGTCGCCGATCATACAAGAGCCCGTATCTCTCGTTGGAGATACGGGCTCTTGTATGATCGGTACTAATATTTGAATTGAGATAAGGTTTCCTTCAAATTCGAGGATACATCCTCAAGCTGTTGAGACAGCTCGACTAAGCGGTTCGATACATTCAACTGTTCCGTGCTTAACGATGCAACCTCTTCGGAAGTAGCAGATGCCTCTTCCGCAACTGCGCTTACATTGCTCATCGCTTCTACCAGAATGGACTGTGCCTCATTTAGACGACCAATGGAGCCTGTCACATTCCCAAGCTGCTGAATCATGCCATCCATCTGCTGCTGAACCGTTGAGAAGATGACATCTGTCTCCTGTACAGCTTCCGCTTGTTTCTGGAAGAGGGGGAATGCTTCTGACAACGCTGTTACGGTCTCCGTAATCTCTAGCTGAATCTTCTCAGTAATTTGCCCGACGATATCGATGGACTGCCTTGATTGATCAGCAAGGTTCCGAATTTCATCAGCAACGACCATGAACCCCTTGCCTGCTGTTCCTGCACGCGCAGCCTCAATGGTTGCATTCAGGGACAGAATGTTCGTTTGCTTCGTCATGTTATGGAGGACATCCAAAATTTTGCGAATCGATTGTGTACTGTCACTCAGTGTATTGACCTTCGTCGCAAGCGAGCGCATCATATCCCCGGTGGAAGTCGTGCGGCTCATTAAGGAAGTCATATTCGATGCACCAAGCGTGCTCGATTCGGCAACCGCCTGAACCGAATGATCCATTTGCCCGTTGGCATCAATAACATTCGACATTTGTGAAGCAATACTATGCGTGAGATCATGGCCTCGCTCAGCCTCTACCGCCAGCGAAGTAGCTCCCTTCGCAATTTCCTCTGTGGCAATCGCAATTTCCTTCGCGGAGATCGCGGTGCTGCGTGATGCTTCAGACAAGTAAGAAGCTGTATCTAAGACGGCACGAGCGCTTGCATCTGTGCTCTTCACGAGATTCGTAATCTGCTCCATCATCGTATTGAATCCATTCGCAAGCTGGCCAATCTCATCCTTAGACTTAGGAACTGCACGTACTGCCAGATTGCCCTGTGCACCCTCATTCATGAGATTCCGCAGCTTCACGAGTGGTGTCGCTACCCATTGAATCACCAACCAGCCGATTACGACTGCGATGACAGCGGCAGCCAGCATAGAGATGAATGTAAGTGTCAAGATGGACTTGGCTTCCTTCACCAGCTCAGCTACAGGGACCGCTCCAACTAGCAGCCATCGGCTCGACGGCATCTGATCATAGACCAGGAGCATCTCGCCATCGGAATCAGAGCTTATCTTCCCGCTTCCGCTAATCGCACTAGTATTGCCCTCCTCAACCTCCGGCAGAAGCCACTTCGGAGCTTCCTTGGTCAACTTCCCATCTTCCTCGGTATAAATAAAATGACCCGCACGATTCACCACTTGAACGGTAGATCCCTCGCCTAGATTAATTCCATCGAGCGACTTCTGGAAAGTAGCCAGTCTAATTTCCATCAGAACGATGTATTCAGCCATCCCGGAATTCAAATCACGCATTGGTCTTGCAATTCCGAATGTCGGCTCCGGCGCCTTATCAACACCTTTCGGCATCGTATCTACCCAAATGGATTGTCCATTGCTCTTCGTTGCTTCTTCAAACCATGGCTGCTTGCGCAAATCGTCCAGCTTACTCCGAATGCCAAGTGCAGCCATCGTATTGCGCTTTGGATCAATTGGGATCAAATAAATGTTCTCGATTAATGGATTGCCAACACTGTAGGTTTGAAGCGTTTTCGTAATCGCTTCCGTAGATTGAATCTTTTCATAAGCGCTAAGCTGATTGTCCTTCAAGGTTTTGAGCGAAGCAGTCAGGTTTGGATCGAACATAATCTGCATCGTCATATTGTTGAACTGGGTCAGCTGAAGATCAATTTTTTGCGCTGCTTGGATCATAGTCTGATAATTGGACTTGGATGCTTGATCTTCAATTGCATTCTTGGAGAATAGATACGAAATCATGCCAACACTGAATACGAACACAATAATGCTGATTACAAATACAAGAAATAACTTCGTTCCCACGGAACGAGATGGATTCTGAAATACGGATGAAACGAGTGATTTCCAATCCACTTTCCGTGATGTCGTCCCCTGTACTCTCTTAAGCCCCTTGAACAACCGATTCATCTCCTTATCGCTATAGGTACCTGTGCTGCTATTTAGAAAGCTCGTCCCCTTACGTGCGGCATCGTACCCGCTGCATAAAACACACCTAAGGGGAGAACTTAGCATCCAAATTCACAAACGCTGCCTTCCTTCTTGTTTCTACTGCAGTTCTAGATCAAAGCACTGCACTACATCCAATTTCGCCACCTGTACCTCGCGGAAAAACTGGAAATCTGGATGCTCTTCCATCAACTTCGCGCGTGCCTCTTCCTTCAACTGTTCTTCAGTCATTGGTTCTTCTGACCCAATTACTAATTGATCGAGACGTTCTTTCTCACGGTGATCAAAATCAACTGCTTCTGTCGTTACATCCACAATATGAACATAACGGTACGGACTGTAGCCAACATGCTTAAACTCTTCATTCAATTTCTCATACTTCATCTATTTGCCTTCACCTTTCTTCTCTTAACCTCGCTGTACTTTTACGCACTACTACTAATATCGGTTAATTAGTCCTATTTCACAATAGTATTATGAAACATTTTCCTCATTTTTTTATTATTCAAACTGTATGCTCTGCAGCAAAGCCTCTAGAAAGAACAAAACGCACCCGCTCGCAAGCAGATGCGTAAATGGCGCAAAGTGTCCCGCCCTACCTGGAGTTGGGGGGCAGATGGACGGGCACATTGCATGACGTATACGCCAATGCATAGACGCCATACCTGAATCTATTGTGCAGCATTGCTCATACCAATAAAAGGAGATAGATCACATCAGTCACTTCTTTTTTCGTCCCCTACGACATAACTTTTTGCTACTTATCTGCTAAGAATTTCACAACCGCCTCACAGACTTGCTTCGAATGCTCAGACAACGAAAATACATGATCAGAACCATCAATCCACGTAATGTTAGCACGCCCATCCATCGCAGCTGCCAATCGATAAGAAATATAAGGAGGAACAGCGCCGTCAGCCGTCCCATGAACGAACAACGTTGGACAGTGGATACGAGATGCAGCAGCATACATATCATGCTGTGCCGTATCATCCAGCAATCCTTGACCTACGATGAAGCCATTCATGTCCATGCGCCCTTCTTCCAACAGCTGCTTGAATCGTGAACCGGCCGCCTCTCTAGCTACAATATCGAAGATATTGGCAGCAGGGCAAAGCCCCACTAAGCGATGCACCTCTTCTCCCAGCTGTGAAGCTGCCAGAAGCGATACTGCTCCCCCCATACTGAAGCCCAGTAGGCTGACACGATTCGAATCGATGCCTTCCATACAACGCACGGCTTGAAATACAGTTAATGCATCCTCCAGCTCAGTTGATAGCGTCATTTCTTCAAACGTTCCATCACTCTCACCGCTGCCTGCGAAGTCAAAGCGAATCGCAGCGACACCAGCCTGTGCCAACTGTTCACTAAGACGTCGAAAGAAGCCTCTGCCTTCCAGCATATGCCCTGTAAATCCATGACTCATTACAACTGCTGCTACTGGTTGTTCCGTAACAGGCAGAGTAATCAAGCCACGCAACGTCTTATCATCCCGCTTCCATTCCGTCGCAATTTTGCGAATACGGTATGTGTGCTTCTCCAATCCTAGCATACGATTCCACTTCCTCCTTGAAAGTCATTGTATCGTACTAACTCATCATGGTGTGTTCATCATGGTGCCTTCCCCTGCATGAATACATTAATCTTTTCCTTGCCACTTATTCTCCGCAACCGTACGTTCTGTCGAGCTCACTACCGGTTGCTTCTCTGTGTCTAATTGGGTGTCTACGGTTGCCTGGTCTCGATCCGCGGTATTGCCACTTGTTACCGTACATTGACCATCTTGGATCTGCTCGGTGAACAATCTTCTAATTTCGTCCCTTTGATTTTTGGCAACGAGTACATAAGCCACATCTCCTGCCAATAACTGCGTGGTTCCTTTGGGCGCAATCATCTCTTCCCCACGAATTATAGCTGTAATCAAAGTGTCATCCGGCAATTTTAATTGATGCAAGTAGCTGTTCTCTATACAGGCACCAGGCTCAATCGTTTTCTTCACCAAGTCCATGTTCGTCTTCCCGACCGACACCAGCTCAAGCGCATGTACCTGCTGCCCGCCTGGTTCGCCAGCCAATCCAAGCCGCTTCGCAAGCGGAGAAATGGTAGCCCCTTGAATAAGGGCAGACGTTAGAACAATAAAGAATACAATATTGAAGAACAATTGTCCATGCTCTAAGCCTGCAATCATGGGATATGTCGCCATAACAATAGGCACCGCCCCTTTTAACCCTGCCCAAGCAATAAGTGTCTTCTCCTTGCCTGTAAACTTACTATACATCAAGCTAATGAATACACCGAGCGGTCTTGCAACGAACATGAGAAGAACCGACAGCACCAGACCTTGCCATGTAATCTCCAGCAGCTGAAGCGGGAACACGAGAAGTCCAAGAAGGATGAACATCATGATCTGCATCAGCCAGGCGAAGCCCTCATTGAATCTTACAATCGTAAAACGATATTGCAAATCGGAATTGCCGATGACAAGTGCCATCACGTATACAGCTAAGAAGCCGCTGCCCTTCAGCAGACCGACACCGCTATAAGTAAGGATCGCGAATCCGATTGCAAGTATAGGGTACATACCAGATGTATCTAGGGCAATTCGATTCAATACTTGAACGATGAACCAGCCTGCGAGCAGTCCTAAGCTAAGTCCAAGTCCCATTTGCCATACGAATGAGAACAGCATTTCCCACACGGAAAGATCCGGAATCTGAATCCATTCAATGAATGATATCGTCAAGAAGACGGCCATCGGGTCATTCGTTCCTGATTCCGCCTCCAAGGTGGAGGTCAACCGCTTCTTCACATTCTGGCTTCCGAGAACTGCGAACACGGCTGCGGCATCCGTAGAGCCGACAATCGCACCGATCAGCATGCCCTCTTTCCAATCAATTCCTAAGATAAATACCGAACACACACCAAAAACCGTAGCAGTAATCAATACACCGATGGTTGCAAGCGATACAGATCCGCCAATGACAGGCCGAATGTCACGCCAGCTTGTCTGCATCCCTCCATCGAACAATATAATGATCAGAGCCAAAATCCCGAATAGCTGCGTTAACTTCGCATTATCGTAATAAATGAGAGGATTCAATGCCATCCCTACAATAATAAACAATACAAGTGAAGGCACATTGAATCGATTCGAGAATTTGGCACTAATCACTCCCGCTAGAAGCAAAGAACCAAATAAGAAAATAATCATATCCGTCGTCCACAAATTCGCATCATCCCTTTCCATCACTATATCGCATACAGTATCGTCCAGCACAATCAAGATGGAATTTGGAGGATTGCGTTTACATACTGTACCTCCATTATACTGTATACCTACCGAATAAATAAGAATAACTTATGAACAGGCTGCGAAATATACAACCGGCAACAAGAACTTGTCGCCGGTTCCTGTATATGAATCATAAGTATTCGTTATATTTAGCGGCTCTTCTTGCGATAATGAGAAGGAGGGATTCCCGTCCACCGTTTGAACATCCTGGAGAAATGCGTTAAGTCCCGAAATCCGACTGCCCGACATACCTCTGCTACTGTAGTATCTCTAGTCATCAGCATCTCGCTTGCCTGTCGCATGCGGAAATCATTCAAATATTCATTAAATGACTTGCCTGTGTAGGATTTAAATACATCACAGAAATAGGTCTTGGATAGTGATGCAAGCCGGCAAATCTGCTCCAGACGAATATCCTCATGAAAATGCTTATGCACATAATCAAGAGAGACTTGAACAGCCTCTCGGTGTTTATTTATACGATCTTCCTCCTTCTTTACCTGCACGACTGTTCTCGTGCATTGGTCTTCACTTCCCCGGCTCAGCAGAACAAGAAGCTTCAGCAAATTCGCCTTTAAAACAAGCCCGTAATGTGGTGTCTTCATCCGGAATTCCCTCTGCATCTCCTCCAGAATCGTCCTCACATGTCGTTCTTCTTCACCAGAAAGGGACATTACCGTTGGCTTCCTTCCCCCTTCACTTAACACAGGATGCAAGTATTGATAATCCATGAAATTACTCTGGAGCTCAGGCTGGGTAAAGCGCTCATTGATATAATAAGGTAAGAACTCGCAGCCAATGACTTCCGTCTGTCGTCCTGGAATCCATTCCACACCGTGTATCGCAAACGGAGGTACGATGCATACACTTCCTGCGAGCATTTTGTGACGTCTCCCGAGATAAGAATGCATGAATCCTCCCTTCACGACATACCAAATTTGAAAGTAATCATGGGTATGCTCATGCAAATTGCCGTGTGTCTGGTCGATCCGATACAATTTGCAAGGGAGTGCCTCTGGAAATTCGAACTGCGAGTGAAAAAATACGACACCCTTCGATGAGAACTCCTCAATGCTTCTGCCAATCCACATGTTTTTCATTGCAGGCTGACTACCTATTACAGACATCAATTCCCCTCCTATTCGCTAGAAATATCGAATTTGGAAAGCTCTTAATGTAAGCGTTTGCAAGAGCGGTGGTTTATCCCTCTTCTACAAGCATGTTTAACAATGTGGAAGTTTATAGACTGTCTATGAAGGAAAATGCGACAGGAAGGCCCGGTGATCTTGCCTGAAGAATCATGTAGGCTTCCTGTTGCCATGAGGATTACTCCGCAAAACATGCCTGATACAGAGCTTTGGCTAGAGCCATATGTCCAACCGCGCTCGGATGAACGCGATCCCATGCCAGTGTAGCCGGATAGAAATGCTCCAGCAGCTTATCCATGACCTGCTGTGTATCTACAAATAATGTACCATGCTCATTCGCGATCTCCTTAACAATTCGACCGTATTCATTCATCGTTCGGCGCATCGCATCTTCTTGGTTCGGTTCAATATAATAGGGTGTCATTAACGCAATCCAGCGTACATTCGGCTTGGATCGTTCAACGAGACGATTCAAGGTGTCATAATATTGATCCGAACCTACATGCTGCTCCGACACGAAGGGCATATCGTATTGACGCCAGACATCATTAATTCCAATACAAATAACAAGTCCGTCCGGCTCCAATTGTTCGACATCTGTCTCCCATCTACGCTCTAAATCAACCACTGTATTCCCACTAATGCCCATATTCACGATGCGAATTCCCATCTCAGGATGCTCCGTCTGAACTAGTGCATCGAACATGGATACGTATCCTTTGCCATTGGCTCCGAATAATCCTTCCCCATACGGTCTAGCCCGCTCACAATCCGTTATGGAATCTCCAATGATAACGATCTTATCCCCATGCTGCAGCATAATACAATGACCTCCCTACACATTATGGAAACAACATCCAAAACATAACCTCACTTAGGAGTTTTTTTCCACATACCTAATTCAATAGGGAGATCATCAATTCCTGCCCACTTGGGCAAACATTCAAATTTTTATGTTAGGATCGCAGTAGTCGAAGCCCATTCAGGATGACAAGAATCGTACTCCCCTCGTGTCCGACGACTCCAAGCGGGAGAGGAATCCCGAGTATGAAGTTAGTTGCAATTAACCCCGTAATGACCGCTACAGCGAATATGATGTTCTGCTTTACAATCGACTGTGTTCTTCTCCCTAGCACGATCGCATGCGCGATGTTGGCCAGATCATCGTTCATCAAGACAACGTCGGCGGTCTCCAAAGCTGCGTCACTGCCTGCCGCCCCCATAGCAATCCCGACAGTTGCACTGGCCAGTGCAGGCGCATCATTGACGCCATCGCCTACCATCGCCACCTGTCCATATTGCTCCTTAAGCTTCTTAATAATGTTGAGCTTATCTTCAGGCAGCAGTTCGGAGAACACCAAGTCAATTCCTGCTTGGGAAGCAATAGAACTTGCCGTCTGTCTCTGATCGCCTGTCAGCATGGCCACCTCTATGCCCTGCAGCTTCAGTTGCTTCACCATTTCAATCGCCTCTGGGCGAATGCGATCCTGCAGCGCGATCACACCGACAACACGCTCGGATCTCTCCACCACAATCACCGTCTTGCCTTTGCATTGCAAAGATTCGATCTGAGCGCGAATCATCTCATCCATCCCTTGCTCAGAGCAAATATATGACGGCTTGCCGATTCTCCATTGCTTCCCTTCCCATTCAGCTTCAATGCCCTGCCCGGCATGTGCTTGGAATTGAGTAGGGCGCAGCAAACGCTCAGTGGCTTCTATATGCTCTTGGTTACGCTCTGCTTCAGCAACAATTGCCTTAGCGATCGGATGTGTGGACAGCTTCTCCAACGCTCCGGCAGCAGATAGAAGCTCCCGTTTATCCATTGATTCATACGGAATGACATCCGTAACCTCCAGCTTGCCGGAGGTGAGCGTTCCAGTCTTGTCAAAGGCAATTGCCTTTACGTGCGAGATAAGATCCAAATATGCGCCTCCCTTGAACAAAACGCCTTTTCGTGCGCTGTTCGAAATAGCAGACAGTGTTGCTGGCATGATAGAGGCAACCAATGCGCATGGTGAGGCCACAACGAGAAATACCATTGCCCGATAAAAGGCATCCGACCATGATTCTTGCAGCAGCAGTGGGGCAAGAACTGCAAGCGCCAAAGTTGCAGCAATAATCACTCTTGCGTATATATGTTCAAATTTCTCAATCATCCGCTGCGACTTGGGCATCTCACTCTGAGCTTCTTGAACGAGGCGAATGATCTTCGCAAAGAGAGACGAGTCACTTGATCTCGATACAGTAACATACAAAGCCCCTTGCCCATTCACCGTTCCTGCGTATACGTCATCCCCCATGGCCTTATCTACAGGAATGCTCTCTCCTGTAATCGAGGATTGGTTGACAGAGGATTGGCCATCCTGAACCGTTCCATCTGCTGGTATACGCTCACCTGGCTTTACAAGCACAAGATCCCCTATTATCAACTGCTCTACAGGCAGTAACCATTCAATCCCATTTCGAATGACGAGCGCTTGCTCCGGCTTCAAATCCATCAGCGCAGAGATATCCCGTGAGCTGCGGTTCATCGTAAAGGTTTCAAGTGCGCCACTCAATGCAAAAATGAAAATGAGCACTGCGCCTTCAGACCAGTATCCAATCGAAGCAGCGCCAAGTGCGGCAGCAATCATGAGTAGGTTAACATCCAAATCCCTGTCGCGAAGCAGCGTAACAATGCCTTCCTTCAGCTTAAGCCATCCTCCACACACGTAAGACAGTACATAGCACGCTACCGCCCATTGTTCAGCAAGCTGATTGCTGAACATGGCTAGCAGCAGAAACAGCAGGCTTCCAGCTGCTGCGCAGGATTCTTTATGTTCGCCAAGCCATTGCTTCCATGATGTTGTCATCGAAATTGTATTGTTCATTTCATTTCATCCTCTCTTCAAATGAAAATGACTATCGTTGTTAATCCCCTAAAAATGCATCATGCTGCTTCCGTGTTGGAAGCAGCATGTGTATTGAGAATGAGATTAATTTTCACTATGGTCATTTTTTTTGAATTGAGGCAACATTACTGTATTTATTATAATCAACAGTTCAAGAAATGTGAATAGAAATGTGAATATTTGCAAGCAGAAAAATAAACATTGAAATGAGGCGCACCTATATCTGTCAGGCTCTTGTCTCCCGAAGCTCGATATCGCCACTTACTGATGCAATCCGAACTACAGGTCCATCCACTCCAATACTTCCGCGGTAGTAATCCCTACGTTCCGTCTCTGTCCGTACTTGCGGAAGCTTCACGGACAAGTCTCCGTGATCTGCCATTGCCTCAATCTGAACATTCGCCGCCCACGATGAAATTCGAACGTCGATATCCCCGGATTTACTTTCAATCACCGAAGGGCCAATATCACGACCAAATGTGCACTCCACGTCCCCGCTACTCGACTTCAACAAGAGTGCTCCGTTCAATTCGTCGATTTCAACTTCTCCAGAGTGGCTAACGATATCCATATTAGCTCGAATTCGCTCTGCTTCAATATCTCCTGAAGAAGAGGACAAGTACCAATTAAGTCCGACACCGTCGCTGAGACTAAGATCACCTGACGTGACTTCTGCACGCAGCTCTTCAGCATGAAGCTGCTCAATATCTACATCTCCGGATGATGTCCTAACTGCCATTGTATGCGTGTTAATGCGGCTGACGTCCACGTCACCTGAAGATGCCTCCATACTTATCCGTTCGGCCGAGCTATATTCAATACGGATATCTCCGGATTTGCTTGTTATTCGTACATCTTGAAATGCCCCTTGCCGAATCACTCCATCTCCTGATGACAATTCCATTTGTAATTGGTCTGCACGAACATGCTGGATGTCAATATCTCCTGATTCAGATACCACTTGAATCTCTCCCTGGTAGCTGCTAGGCACACGGATATACAACTTATGATCGCCATACCGTAAATTGATAAAGGAGAAAAAGCGCTTCGCATTGTATCTCATTCGAGCCGATATTGTATACGTATCTCCGTCTATATAATCACGAATATCGAACTTCTCTGGCTCATCCGATTCGATGCGATAGCCGATCCGGTCTCCTTCATACGATTCAATGGCGACATCCACCTCACTAGTATGTATGCGGAGTGTGTGAATACACAAATTCGATTGACTGCGATCTTCTTGACTAAAGGAAGAAGCAGAGAATGTGTGAGACGATTCCTCAGCATGCGCTTCTTCACTTACTGAATATCCATCACTGCGTTCTCCTTCACCATTAGAGCGTGTATCCCCCTCAGTCTGTCCCTCTAGTGAAGCCTGCTGACGATGCTGTTCAAGAATTTCGCTTGCAATGGTCTGTACACTGCCCAGTGCATTTAGAATATCCTCTTCGGTCTTGCCAGTCTGCATCGCATCTTGGAAGTGAGCCTCAAAGTCCGTCATGATCTCCGCACGCTCCGCCGAAGGAATCTCCCCCAGCTCCCGTTCCAATCTTACGAGAAATTCTAACTTCTGCATGCTCATTTTGACATTACCTCCTTAATCATCTCATCTACACCTTTGGAGAATAGACTCCATTCCTTCAGCATTTCATGCATGTAGGTCTTGCCTGTATCCGTCAGCTTGTAATACTTGCGCGGAGGCCCCTCCGGAGACTCCTTCAGATAAGTTGAAAAATACCCTTCCTGTGTCAATCTGCGAAGCAGTGGATACATCGTTCCCTCTGCGACCTGGAACTTCTCTGAGATGCGATGAACAAGCTCATACCCGTATCGATCTTGTTCATAGGTAAGTACAAGTACACACAGCTCCAGAACTCCCTTTTTAAATTGAACATTCACGACATCTCCACCACCTTCCCTTGTCATTGGTAATTTCCTACATTGTATCACTCACTACTGTGTATTGCAAGATACCTTTTCATACACAATCTACTAATAATTAAAGCGATTTAGCTTTAATAGAAATTTACGAAATCATGAGTTTCTATAGTAATGATTGAAAACGCATTCACATAAGATGAGATAAGCTTTTTCCACAAGGTTCCCATAAACAAGCAATGAAATTATTTACAATTCCTTATCTTCTGCTTAACGCTATGTTTAATATTGGCATTTACAATGAGGCATGTGCACAGATTCGACGAATTTTGCTAAAGATTGATTGGTTAGCTAACAAGATGTATCACTACGGGAACCTGTTATTTTAATTCTACTAAGGAGTGTAATTATGAAAGCAAAACGCTGGTTTACCCTGCTTACTGTCATCTCTCTACTATTTATATCCGTAATTGGTTGTTCGAGCGGTTCATCTTCTGGAGAAGGCCCAGGCAGTGAATCAGGTGCAAGCGCGCCTGCTGTGAAGGAGGAAGATAAGACACCTGTTAAAATTCAATATTGGCACTCCCATGCAGAAGCTCAGACTGAGGGCTTGAACTATATGATCGGGGAGTTCCAGAAGAAATATCCTTACATTACTGTCGAGCCTGTATACCAGGGCGGCTATGAAGACCTACATAAGAAGCTGCTTGCGGCTGTAGCTGCCGGCGATGTTCCAGCGGTAACGAACGTTGAAGTATCTTCCTTGCCTATCTTCTCTCGTGATGGTATTTTCGAAGATTTGACACCTTATGTAGAGCGCGACAAGGTTGATACTTCCGACTTCTCGGAAGGCATGCTGAAGGCATATGCGTATGAAGGCCGTCAATTTGGATTCCCGCTAATCGTAAGTACGAGTGTTATGGTCTACAACAAAACATTGCTTGATAAGCTCGGCGTTCAGCCTCCGCAAACTTGGGCAGAAATCGAAGACTACAATAAGAAAGTTACAGAGAAGAAAGACGGAAAAACAGTTCGCTATGCATTTTCCGTTCCAGGCTGGGATAACTGGTACTACGATCCTTGGATGATTAACGGCGGCGGTTCTGTTCTGAACGAAGACATGACAAAAGCAGCAATCGATACACCTGAAAGCCTGCGCTACATCGAGAACTTCAAGCGTTGGATTGATGAAGGCAACATGCACATCGGTTACGGCAAAGGCGCTTCTGGTACAATGCGTCAAATGTTCCTGGAAGGCAAAATTGGCATGGTTGAGCACACTTCCGCAATGATCAAAACATACGTGGAAAATGCGAAGTTCGAAGTTGGCGTTTCCTTCTTGCCGGGTGACAAAACACGCATCTCCAACATCGGCGGTGCTGGCATCGTCATGATGAAAGGTGCTAAGGACAATCAAAAAGAAGCAGCTTGGAAGTTCATTCAATTCATGACAGGCAAAGAGAACAATTTGAAGTGGGCGGAAAAAGTAGGCTACCTCCCTACTCACAAGTCGGCCATCGATACAGAAGAAGGCAAAGCGTACATGCAGCGTTGGCCACAATACAAAGCCGTACTTGACAACTTCGACCAAGTGCAAGCGCGCATGCAGCATCCATTGTACCCTGAGTTCAGCAACCTCTACATCGAAGCAATGGGCAAGATGGTTCTTGAAAAAGGCGACCCAGTGAAATTGATGAAGGAAGCAGCTGTGGAAATTAACAAAGTACTCGAAGATAGCAACTAGATAGCAACTAACATATTGCGTGTGTACATCTGTGGTCAAGCAAGGTCGTCTCCCCTATATACCACACGGGAACAGGGCATGCGGCTTTGACTTGACCTTTCTTTATCATTGTTCTAAAGGAGAGGGCGATTAAACAGATGAATGGTAATTCCGGAATTTCGAATGATACGCCGGCAGAAGCTGTGAAGTACAAGCGGCCTTGGTCTTGGTACCGCTTCTCCGAGAAGTTGAAGGATTTCAGCTTCGCGCTGCCGGCACTGTTGTTCCTGCTTATTTTTACGTATGTTCCACTGGTATTCTCGATCTTCATTAGTACAACGAACTGGAATATGTCGCGGCCAGTGATGAAATTTATCGGGGCGGATAACTATACGAAGCTGTTATCCAGTGAAGACTTCTGGAAGGTACTTACGATTACGTTCAAGTACACGATTTTCGACGTGTTCTTTACGATTGTTATTGGGCTTCTACTCGCACTTTTGTTCAACTCTAAATCCAAGTTTTATAATTTCTTGCGTTCGATCATCTTCATGCCCTACTACATCTCTATGGTCGTCGCAGCCATGATCTTCTTGTGGATATTTAACGGTGAATACGGCCTTGCCAACTACCTATTGGACTTGGCAGGATTCGATAAGATCAACTGGATGACGAATCCGAACACGGCGCTCGGCGCTCTTATTACAGTATCCCTATGGAAAGGCGTCGGCTTCGCAATGCTGCTGTTCATTGCCGGCTTACGCAGCATCCCAGTTGAATACTATGAGGCTTCTAGCATCGATGGCGCTTCTCGCTGGAACCAATTCTGCAATATTACGATCCCATTGCTGTCTCCAATGACGTTGTTCCTTGTTATCACGAACTTCATCGGATCGATGCAAGTATTCCAGTCGATCAATATTATGACGAACGGCGGACCGCTGAATGCAACGAAGGCGATGGTGTTCTGGATCTATCAGATGGCCTTCTCCGAGTTCCGGACAGGCCGCGCATCTGCACTGGTCGTTATTTTCTTCATCATTATTATCGCCTTAACCGTAATCCAGCTGTGGATATCGAAAAAAAGAGTTCATTACGAAGGGTAGGCTTAGCGGATGTCAAAATCCTTATTTTCATCCATCCGGTTGGCAGCAGCCATCCTCATTACATTAGTGATGTTCTTTCCAACCTATTGGCTCGTTGTCACTTCTTTAAAAACACCGTTCGAGCTGCGGCTCGCGATTCCATCCTTCTGGCCAGAATCGTTCCGCTTCCAGAACTATATTGATGCATTCCAGGCGTCGCCGTTCGGCCGTTATTTCTTCAATACCGCCGTGCAGACGCTCGGGATTATGATTCTTCAGATTAATGTTGCCATCTGGGCTGCCTTCGCCTTCGCGAAGGGCAACTTCTGGGGGCGCGATAAATGGTTCGTTCTCGTGCTCGCTGCACTAATCGTTCCGGAACAAGTAACCTTCGTTCCTGTATATGTGATGATGTCCAAGATTGGCTGGCTCAACACCTTCTTGGCATTGATCGTTCCACACGGCGCGTCTGCTTACGGCATCTTCCTGCTTCGTCAAGCATTCAAGTCGCTTAACAATGATGTGCTGGAGGCTGCACGAGTCGATGGTGCTGGCCGGTTCCATCAGCTGTATCGCATTCTCGTTCCGATGGCAATGCCGACGATTGCGACACTGATCGTGCTCACCTTTATCGGCAGCTGGAACTCGTACTTCTGGCCGCTCATTATGACGAACTCGGACAGCATGCGTGTGCTGACGGTTGCGGTTGCGATGATGCGCGATGCAGTAGCAGGCGACGAAGCACTGACCTTCCATTTGCTTAGCGCTGCAAGTGTGATGGTTATTCTGCCGATCGTCATTGTGTTTGCTTTTGCACAGAAGCATATCGTCTCAGCACTCGCGAATTCAACATTTAAATAATAAGACAACTGCATGCAGCTTCTCTTATAATGCACCATCTCATCTATCTTAAGGAGGCTATGTAATGAAATCTCAATCTACTTCTTCACGTTGCCGAAAAAGTGTTCAAGCAGTGCTGCTCTCCTCTATTCTCCTGTCATCTGCCGTTGCCTGTGCCAATGGTGAGGAAGAGCCGGCAGGCTTGAGTCAAGCTGCTGCACCAGTCACACAAGTATCCAACACAACTCCAAGTGCGGCTGCTGTAGTGGCTGCTGGCAAACTGACGCAACAAGAGGTGAATCCGAAGCTTCGCATTGACAAGAACGAGTTCAAGCCGCTGCTCAACATTGCACAGGATGGACCTATTATTCCTGGTCTGCACGAGCTTGTTATCCCGCAGGGTCTTGCCTACTCCGCGGAACAGGGATGGCTTGTTATGTCAGGCTACCGTGATGTCGGTGTCAGCGTTATCGCGATTATGGATGCCAAAACCGGTCAGCTGCTGAAGTCCTTCGAGCTGTATGATGCTGTAGGAGATCCATATACGGGTCACGCCGGCGGCGTTGCCATCACAAATGGTTATGTGTTCGTTGCTTCCGGCAGCAAGGCCAGATATGTATCCATCGATAAGATGAAGCAGACAGAAGATGGCGGACAGCTTATTTTCGACGGACAATTCAAGGTAAATACGAACGCATCCTTCATTGCCTTCGAGGACGGCAAACTATGGGTTGGCGAATTTGCGCACGGCACAAGCTATCCAACAGATACCTCCCATCATATGACCAACCGTGATGGCGACCAATATCGCGCTTGGATTGAGGGATTCTCGGTAAATCCGAATACAGGATTGCCTATGCAACTAAAAAATTCCGGCGACAAGCTTGTACCTGAGCAGCTCCTCTCGATTCCGAATCGAATTCAAGGCGTATCGTTCTGGAATGGCCACTGGGTATTGAGTGATTCCTATGGTCGTAACAGCAATAGCACGATGCTGTTCTTCACCGATCCTCGTGGGCAAGCGCCTCACCAGAAGGTAACGATTAGCAACAAGGAAGTTCCGCTATGGTTCTTGGATAACGCTGAGCTTAAGCTGAAGCTTGACGGACCTCCAATGGCTGAAGAAATAACTGTTGCTGATGATTCCTTATATATCAATTATGAGTCTGCCTCTGAAGGGATTGCGATGACAGGAAGTTATGCAATGGATCGCATGCACATCCTGGATATGAAGCAAGTCGAGCAAATGTGGAAAAACAAATAAGCGCCATCCCGCAGAGCCGTCATGTGACGGCTCTTTCTTTTTGCCTTATAATGAGTAGATAGGAATGTACGCTATGGAATAGGAGTCATATGATGATGAATGAACAGCAATGGCAGGATTTGCAGCATAGAGCTGCAGCACTTATTGAAGCCCATAACAAGGACTGCTCACCTTTGATCAAAGAGATGGTTGAAGAAATTAAGGAACTTCAAGCAGAGAATGAGCGCCTGCGCAAAGCACTGAGTTCCGCAAGGAAACAAAATGGTGGTCACAGCCAGATGTCTACCAAATTAAGGGATGCGCTATACGAATAAAATCCGTGTCGGATGGATAATTTACGACCTTCCTTCGAACCCTATGTACAATACTTAATTTGATGAGCATCGGTTCAGGAGGTTCCGCCAATGATTACACGACCAATTCTGCTCGGATTATGTACCATGCTAAGCATATATGCATCGGGTTGCAGCACGACAAACACGTCCCCTCAGTCCCCTTCCGCCCAAAAATCGCATGAAGGATATTCGATTCAACAACGGCAAACGCGTGTCGCAACGAAGGAAGCTCCTTCCTTCGCCGGCGGCAATGAGAGCGATGTCCGGAGCCCTAAGCCGCTCACCTTATCCGAACTGCGCAGGAAGTACCGCTCCCACTTCATTATGCAGGGCCCGTCTGACCAACGGAGGGTTGCCCTGACATTCGATGATGGTCCCGACAATCATTTTACCCCGCAGGTTCTTGATGTGCTGCGTAACTATGGGGTTAAGGCAACATTCTTCGTTGTCGGCAACCGAGCGGAGAAATATCCAGATATCATGAAGCGCATCCTAGAGGAAGGCCATATCGTCGGCAATCATTCCTATGATCATGCGAATCTGCCGAAGCTCTCTAATGAGGCCTTCCATAATGAGATTCTTCGCACACAGAATATTCTGCGAGCTGCTACGGGACGTACGATCAACTTCATTCGACCGCCATACGGCAATATAAGTGAAGAGCAAATTAAGTGGCTCGCCTCACAACAAATGCTGATCGTGAACTGGAATGTCGATTCCCTAGATTGGAAAGGGCTCACCGCAGAGCAAATCGAAGCCAACATTATGTCTCACCTGACCCCTGGTGCTATCGTGCTCCAGCATGCTGCCGGCGGTAAAAATCATGACTTAAACGGTACCGTCAAGGCGCTCCCTCACATCATTGAGGAACTAAATCGACAAGGCATTGAGATGGTGACGTTAGATAAACTGCTAGGCAAGCCTGCATATCGGGAATAGCCCGTAAAGACGTCTAGCAGCCGGTACAGAAATGCCAGTCGTGTAATTCGTCCTATTACGGATGAGGACAAGAATAGATTTCAGTGGTACAAAGACTTATCACAGGAAAAACGAAAAAAGAGCCGTGAGATCCCGTCTGATATGCTCCCATCATAGTAGACAGTAGGAAAAACAAAACTTCTACTGCTACAATGATGGGAGTTTTTCTAATGTCTAAAAGAAGTCCAGTATCATTAGAAGTAAAATTACATGTCGTACAGCG